>JBPCWX010000028.1:0-8952 GCA_051009095.1 Gammaproteobacteria bacterium
TTCTCCGGAGTTTAATTCAAAAGAAACATCTTTGAGTGCTTCCACCTCACCGCCATCGGGCAATTCATAAATCATGCCCACGCCATCAATAATTAAATCGGCCGCCATGATTCTCCTCCTGATTAAAAATGCAATTAATTGACACCTTGTAAATAAGAAGCATCAACCACCGAGTCATATGAGTCAAGAGCACTGGAAATCTGGTCCTGTTCCACAAAAAAGTCCGCCGCACCTTTCATCAAATTTTGCAAGGTGCCACCAAACCACAGCGATGACAACTGCGCATCCTTAGTCGGAAAAGAGAACGTGCCGTTTGCGCCAAGATAGCCTTTGACGCCATCTTCACTCATGCCGGACGCGGTAGCCAGCGTCGCCCAATATTTATTCTTGTCGGCGGCGAAAGCCTTATTAGAATCTTCCGTCACTTGCAAGAACTTCACCACCATGTCGGGGTGTTCTTCGGCAAAGTCATTGGAGACCGAAATAACATCAAAAGTAAGAATGCCGACGTTTTCCTGCTCTGCTCCGGTCATGATGACTTGCCCTTGGGCTTTCATTTTATCCAGTGGCCCGCCAAAGGCGCAACCAACATCCACTTGGCCGGTCAAAAACGCCGCTGATGCGGAAGCTCCGCCGTCCACCGGCACAATGGTCACATCACTTTCGGACAAGCCAAAATAGGCAAGCGTTTTAAGCAGTTTGTAATGCGTCACATTGCCGACTGGAGTGGCAATTTTTTTGCCTTTCAGCGATTGGGCGGTAGCCGCCGCACTGCTACGATCCAGCGGTGAATTGTTGCTGACGACACAATTATCGGCTTCGGCATATGCCACGGCGACACCAACGGTTTTAATTTCCTGCCCTTTGCTTGCGGCCACAATAAAAGGTATCAAGCCCTGCGAATAGGAAATGTGCACATCGCCGCCGGCCATGGCCGCCGACATGTCATTGCCGCTGCCAAAAGACTTCCAGTTGACCTTAACGCCCATTTCCTTATCAAAGGTCTCCTCAATTTGGGCAATCTGATTTGGCGTCGGCCATTCCAAAAAATATGCCACGGTAATTTCATCCAGCGCTTGTGCGGCACCGCCCAAAGGCGCGGCAACCGCCAACGCAACAGCAACTGCGGCACGGGTAAGTTTATTAAAGATAGGAAGGGTCATTGAATCTCTCCATTGTTTGAATAATAAAATTGGGCATCTGCCCCAAAGATGTAAAAGACTATACATTATTTAATACTATTTGTCAATAGTTTTTATAATAAATAGATTACCTCTTTTAGCATTCGGGCAAAACAAAATGACAACGCCTATTTATAACTTTTATTTGGAATAAGCTGAAGGGCGTTAATGA
The DNA here is from genome assembly GCA_051009095.1 of Gammaproteobacteria bacterium. Taxonomy (GTDB): domain Bacteria; phylum Pseudomonadota; class Gammaproteobacteria; order Tethybacterales; family Persebacteraceae; genus Doriopsillibacter. The sequence continues at coordinate 1,354 of JBPCWX010000028.1, forward strand.
TAGCAGTTGCTTTGGATAATTGCTCGTGCACTTTTAAGACTTCTTGATAATCCCAAAATTTAATTTTATCTTTGATGTGCGGCAAACCATCTACTTCATTTTTAATTTTTTCAATGCCTTTACTATCAGAAACCGCCACTAATCCTTGCACTGCCGTGTCGTTGTCAGCTTTCGACAAATTCATCAGCAAACTGTCATATGAGCCACCTTTTCCTTGAACCTCAAAAGCATAAACAACAACTCCCATATTACCAATTGAGACCTCCCAGATAGCATCTATTCGAGCCCCTTTAGCAATGCGAACCTCGGATCTTGCTTCCATTCCCAGCATAAAGCCAATATCGACAATTTTATCCCGAATATCATTATGCGTCCATTCATCCGTGCCACTCTCTTTCGGCGTATCAGTGAGGTCTATATTACCATCACCACAATGCTTGGAGAGTAACCAGATAAATTCGTTCACATCAACAAGACTGTATTCACCTGGCAAAAGATTGTTCATCTCTTGCCTAATGTTTTGGGCATGCGTGCAAATCTCTTGGTATTTTTTGCCGTTAACTTGATAGTTATACACCGGTAAATTAGGGATTTCGATGAAACAAAAAGCATCCCTTGTCCGACTATTCCAAATAATGCAATCATTTGGATAAACATGATAGAGAAGCTCACTAATCATGCTTGGCCCAAAGCCGCTCGTACCAGGATAAAAACTGTTCCAGCGATTGACTAATTCGCCACTCCCATGAATCAATTCAGCAATTTTTGGCCGTACAGAATCAACGCTTTCATTTTTAAGGATTGTTTGGTCTATGCGATTTTGCTTGTTACCCCACATTCCCATCGCCCAGAGATGAGAAATAAACTCGTACATATCTTCTCGCGACATGCCCAACAGTTTTTCTTCTGTCCATTTCCGATAATACTTCTGTTTAGCACCGGAGCCGACGTCATCATTTTTAATATCATCCTTAAAATACTTGATAACCTTTTGCAATTTATCTTTGTTCATTATTTCGCCTCCCCAACCACCACTGGCTTATGCCCCTCCCATCGAATTTTAGGCGCATCGTGAAAAGAATGATATGGCGCCGGCGTCGGCAATTCCCATTCCAAAGTGTCCGCTCCCTCCCACACTTTTTTATCATGCACCGGCTTGCCGCTGCGAATACAACTCACCACCACATATAAAAACAACAGCTGCGATAGACCAAAACCAAATGCCCCAATGCTGCTAACCATATTAAAGTCGGCAAATTGCAAAGCATAATCGGGAATGCGCCGCGGCATCCCCGCTAAACCCAAAAAGTGTTGCACAAAAAAAGTGACATTAAAAAATATCATCGACAACCAAAAATGCGTCTTGCCCAAAGTCTCGTTATACATCCGTCCCGTCCATTTGGGCAGCCAGTAATATACCCCCGCAAACAGCGAAAATAAAGAACCCGCCACCAAGACATAATGAAAATGCGCCACCACATAATAAGTATCTTGCAGCTGCACATCCAGCGGCGCAATCGATAAAACCAAACCAGTAAAGCCGCCAATGGTAAACAGCACAATAAAACCTATGGCAAACAGCATCGGCGTCTCAAAAGTCATCTCGCCGCGCCACATTGTCGCAATCCAGTTGAAAACCTTTACCCCAGTCGGCACCGCAATAATCATTGTGGCATACATGAAAAATAAAATCCCCGCCACCGGCATGCCCACCGTAAACATATGATGCGCCCAAACAATAAATGACAACAAGGCAATGCTGGCAGTCGCATACACCATGGAAGTGTAGCCAAACAACGGCTTGCGCGCAAACACCGGCACCACCGAAGATACGATGCCAAAAGCCGGTAATGCCATGATGTATACCTCTGGATGCCCAAAAAACCAAAATATGTGCTGGTATAAAACCGGATCGCCGCCGCCCGCGGCGTTAAAAAATGCTGTGCCAAAATGCCGATCCGTCAGCAGCATGGTCACCGCCCCCGCCAACACCGGCATAACCGCTATCAGCAAAAATGCCGTAATTAACCAAGTCCAGCAAAATAATGGCATCTTCATCAGCGGCATATTCGGCGCGCGCATGTTTAATATGGTGGTGATGATATTAATCGCTCCCATAATGGAAGAAATCCCCATTAAGTGAATGGCAAAAATGGCCATATCCATACCCATGCCCTGCTGCGTGGACAATGGTGCGTATAAAGTCCACCCTGCCGCAGTCGCTCCGTTGGGGGGAAAAAAGGAGCCAACCAACAACAACGCCGCCGGCGGCAATAGCCAAAATGACCAATTATTAAGCCGCGCAAATGCCATGTCGCAAGCTCCAATCATCATGGGAACCTGCCAGTTTGCAAAACCGGTGAAAGCCGGCATAATCGCCCCAAATACCATAATGAGACCGTGCATGGTGGTCAGCTGATTAAAAAACTCCGGCTCCACCACTTGCAGGCCGGGCTGAAATAACTCGGCGCGAATAAACAGCGCCATAGTGCCGCCCACCATAAACATGGTAAAGGCAAACCATAAATACAGCGTGCCAATATCCTTATGATTGGTGGTGGTGAGATAATGCCAGGCGCGAGCGCGAAAGCCCTGCGGCCGATGATGAGTATCGTGTATGTCCAAATGCCCGTCTGCGGGAATTGCTGCTTCCATTGTTTGCTCCTTGTTTGGAATATGCGCATTTTACACCATCACCGCCAGTAAACGCCACTATACGCAAAATTTATAAGATAATTTATATTATGTCGCCATCCCCATCCATCTTGCGCCTGTCCCCGGTGGCCGCCTTGCTTGTTGCCGTTGCTCTTTTGTCATTGGGGCATGGTTTGCTGAGCAGCGCCTTAACCTTGCGCGCTTTGGGAGCGGGGGAAGATAGCAGCGGCGTGGGGATTTTTATGTCGGCGCATTTTATCGGGTTGCTGGTCGGGGCGACAACGTGTCAAAAAATGATTATGCGGGTCGGTCGCATTCGCGTATTTGCCGCCTTTGCCTCACTCATGTCGGTTGTTAGTCTGGTGCATTTGGTGGTGGACAATCTAATTGCTTGGTCATTATTGCGGTTTATGCACGGTTATTGTTTTGCCGCCATCGGTGTGGTGGTGGAAAGTTGGCTAAATGGCCACGCTTTGCCGCAAACCCGCGGGCGGATTCTGGCGTTATATGGCGTTGTCTCCACCCTTGCCCTTGGCGGCGGACAGTTATTATTAAATTTTGCCCCGCCTTCGGGATTTGCCCTGCTTGTTTTGTCGTCGGCATTGGCTTCTTTATCATTATTGCCGATAGCGCTGACGGGAACGCGGCGGGAGCCGATTAAGATTTCCTCTGTACCGCGGCTGCCCTTGGCGCAAATGTGGCGGCTTTCGCCATTGGGCGTAACCGGTGCGGTTATTTCGGGGGCGGTATTTGCATCTTTGCTGGCACTGGGTCCGGTCTATGGGCGTGACCTGGGATTTTCACGCAGTGAGATTGCCTTGTTTATGGCGGCGCCTTTGGTGTCTTCGGTGATTTTTCAATTTCCACTGGGCTGGCTTTCCGACCAAATAGATCGGCGTTATGTGATTATTGGGGCGGCAGGATGTGCGGCTTTGGCGGCGGCGGGACTTTTAATGGACGGTGTTTTTTGGCAGCAATGGGGATTAGCGCTTTTACTGGGCGGCTTTTTCCTGCCTTTATATCCATTGTGCTTATCACGCGCCAATGATGAAATTGGCGACAGCGCGCTCTTAGCCACAGCAGGAGCCATTATGATGTTATTTGCGGCGGGTTCCATGCCAGCGCCGCTGCTGGCGGGATTACTCATGAGGACTTGGTCGCCGGCGGCACTGTTTGCGTGGATTAGCGGTTTATTGGCTTTGTTGGCAGTTTTTGGTTTATGGCAGCTCTTTCGCCGTCCGCGGTTATTATCGCCGGCACGGCGTTTTTGGGCGGCACCCGCCGCACCCACACCGCCTATGCCACAAATTGACCCGCGCGCGGACAAGGAAAAAGATTAATTTTGCGCTTTATCATTATCTGACTTGACCGCCAACAAACTCCGTCATATATTTATTCTGTCGGCATCGGCGGCGAATTAACCTCGTGCAAAATCAGCCTCGCCCATAAATATCTTCGTAGCGCGTAATGTCATCCTCGCCCAAATAATCGCCGACTTGCACTTCAATAATCGCCGCCAATTCGTCCGTGTCATTATACATTCGGTGCTTTGCTCCAAGAGGAATATAGCAAGACTCATCTTTTGCCATAATCAAGGTGCGCTCGTTAATAACCACCGTCATTTTGCCGACAATAGTTGTCCAATGCTCGCTGCGGTGTGCATGTGATTGCAGGCTCAGCCGCTCTCCGGGCAAAACGTTGATGCGCTTAATTTTATATCCTTCTCCGTGCGACAGCACGGTATAACTTCCCCACGGTCGCCTCACTGTGCGCGGCGTCAATGCTTCTTCACGCCCGTCTCGGCTGAGTTGCACAAACACTTCGCGGGCGCGCTCGGCACTTTCTGTTTTTGCCACCAGCAGCGCATCGGGGCTGTCAATAATAAGCAAATCTTGTAAATCTATCCCCGCCAATAACCGCCCGCCGTCTCCCACCAGCAAACAATTATCGCAGTCCAGCAGCAACGCCTCGCTATCCGTCCGATTGCCCCGCGCATCCGCCGCCAGCCAAGTTTCACCCAAAGCGCGCCAGGAGCCAACATCACTCCATTGCGCACCAACCGCCGGCGCAACTGCGGCGTTTGCAGTTTTTTCCATAACCGCAAAATCAAAGGAAATGTCAGGAAATAATTGATAATCCGCAGCAATCGGAAGCCAAGGCGAGTCAACGGGCAACTGCGCCGCCAACGATTCTAATGGTGCCGCAACAGCGGGCGCAAGAGCGGGCAGTTCGGTAAAAAGTGTTTGCGGCGTAAAACAAAAGATGCCGGCATTCCATAAAAAATTATCATCGGCGACAAATGTTTGGGCTTTCGCCGCATCGGGTTTTTCCACAAAACGCCGCACCGTAAAAACGTCTTTCACCTCCGCCAGCGCCTCGCCGCGTTCAATATAACCGTAGCCGGTGGCGGGATAAGATGGCGCAATGCCCAGCAAGGCAATTTTGCCTGCTTGGGCGGCGCGGGTGGCTGCCGCCACGGCTCGCCAAAACGCTGCCGCATTGCCAACAATGTGGTCGGCAGCCAACACCAGCACCGCCGCATCATTGCCAAAACGCTGGCGCACCCACATAACTGCGGTGGCAATCGCCGGGGCAGTATTGCGCCCCTCTGGTTCGCCAATAAGCAAATGCGGCGTTTTTGGTCCATATTTGGCAAAACTGTCTTCGCATAAAAACAGATCATTGGCGGCGGCAACAGTCATAACCGCGGTTGGTGTTTGGGGCGATTCGCACAAACGCTTATAGGTTAAATCAATGAGCGATTCTGTGGCGCCCGGCAGCGGCACAAAAGGCTTGGCAAAATCGCGCCGTGAACGCGGCCACAAGCGGGAGCCGCTGCCGCCGCAGATAATTATCGGGATAAACTGAGCACTCATCGCACGGTATTATAAACTCAGTTCGGCAATAAATTTATGCTCTTGCCATTTGCCTGGCGCAATGATGAAATGATAACAAGGCAGCTTTTATCGCCGCCTGTCGGTAAATTTTTTATTGAAATTCGGATAGAATCCCACCTTTATTCGGGGTATAGCGCAGTCTGGTAGCGCGCCTGCTTCGGGAGCAGGAGGTCGTGAGTTCGAATCTCGCTACCCCGACCAATCCGTTTCATCGGTCATATCGCCCGCATATTCCTTTATTGCCGTCATTGCCGCGGCTTCCGCAAAACCCCGTGATTGCAAAAAACGCCCCGCTTGCGCCCGCATCTTGTCGGCCATCGGCACTGTCTTATATTTCTTTTTCAGCACCACCAAAGCGCGACACCATTCCGGCGCGGACAATTCCGCCGCCAAGGCGTCGTCAATATGATGCGCACTCACCCCGCGCCTTTGCAAATCGCCGCGCAAGCGGTGAACACCAAAACGCCCGCCGGCATAACGCACATATCCACAGGCAAAACGTAAATCATCTAAATAACCTTGCTGCTGCAACCCATCCAAAACCTCGGTAATTTCATCTTGGGCAAAATGCCGCGATAGTTTTTGCCTCAATTCCAAACAAGAATGGTCACGCCGCGATAGTAGCGCCAGCGCCGCTTCGCGAGCGTTTTTTATTGCGGCCATAACGCCCAAATGGTGGCGGCCAGCAAGCGTAAGGCCAGAATTGCCGCAATGCCGCCAAAAATTCGCCGCAGCAGCAATTCGGGCAGCTTAGCGGTAAGCGTCGCGCCGACCACCGCAAAAATCATGCTAAACACAGCAATACCCGCCAACGCCGGCGTATACACATAGCCCCATGACCCCGCCGGCATGTCTTCATGATTCCAGCCGCCGATAATATAGCCGGCGACCGCAAAAACAGCCACCGGAATGTTAATGAATGATGATGTGCCGATACATTTTCGCATGGGCAATTTTTGTTTAAATAAAAACGGCACCGACATCGCCCCGCCGCCAATGCCCAGCATTGATGACAGCACCCCAATGCAAGCGCCGACACCCACCAGTTTGGGCGGCGATGATACGGGCGACTCCGCATGAAGATCGGTGCGCCGCGACCTAAACATATAAAAACTAATGCGAAATAAAAAGAAAGACAGCATTAAATTAAGCACCGCAGCGGATATATAACCGGCGATATTCGCTCCAATAAAAGCCCCCAAGGCCGCCCCGCCCGCCAACAAAGCGCCGATACGCCAAGACACCGCACCATGACGCGCGTGGGTGAGGACGCTAGGAATGGAAGTGAGCACAATCACCGCCAAAGAAGAGCCAATCGCGGCATGAGTGGCAATGGACGGCGGCATCACACTCGCTAAGGTAATGATCAGCAGCGGCGTAATAATGGCTCCGCCGCCAAGCCCCAACAAGCCCGCGAAAAATCCCGACAGCGCACCAATGCCCGCAAACAGGACAAAATTGGCCTCCGCCATTCAACTGTCGCCGTTTATGCCGCTAATGAAACGCCACTCGGCCGCGCTAATCGGCGTCACCGACAAACGGCAGCCGCGCCGCAAAATCCACAGGTCGGCCAAGGGCGGCATTTGGCGCATGTCGCTAAGCAGCAAAGGTCGCGCCCACTTACTCTCAAACTCAATCTGCACACAAAACCACCGCGGTTTGTCCGCCGTCGCCTTGGCGTCATAATATTTGCTGGCCGCATCAAATTGGGTGGCATCGGCGGCGGCGGGCGCGCAAACACAGGCAGTGCCATAAATGCCGGGGGCGGCACAGCTGGAATGATAAAAAAATGCGCCATCGCCAACCTGCATGTCGCCGGTCATAAAATTACGTGCCTGATAGTTGCGCACTCCCGTCCACCAGTCGCGGCGGTCACGCGCCAAATCATCAATAGCGTAGTCGCCGGGCTCCGATTTTAGCAGCCAGTAGCGCATGAGAAAGGCAAAAAAGATTCCCACAAGGACTGCCGCATAGCAGTTGAACCTCGGTTCAACGATGGCCACCTCCGCGTGCCGTAGGCAATTCCAACTTGGGACTCGCACAATAG
>JBPCWX010000029.1:0-4139 GCA_051009095.1 Gammaproteobacteria bacterium
TGCTGGTACCAATGAAAAATTAGTAATGATTCATTTATTCGGTATTCTCTATGCCAAGCAAATGGAAAATTGCGGTGCTCCAGTGACGCAAATAGCAAACATGGCTTTTCCTGAAAAAGCAAAAAAGGTTTTTCCGAAAAATGTTCCATATCATGCCGAAGTAAGCAAAGGCAAGAGTTTAGCCAGTTATGTCCAATTAAAAAAAGAATGGGCAGGTCATTTTTAATCTTTGCTAATCGCTCTTATTAAAAGCGGCAACAATCTCCGCCATCACCGAGACGGCGGTTCCCGCCGCGCTATTCGCGCCAATATCCAAGTTAAGAGTTATAATGGAAAGATATTGTTTAACGCGAAAGTAGCGACAAAACAGGAGAATTAAAATGAGTAGATTCAAATGGACACGAGATGATGACATCATCGCGCTAAATGCGTATTTGCAGATCGGGTTTGGAAAGCCAAACGGGGCAAATAATTCTGTTGTGCAACAAGCGGCTGATTTAGCCACCCAAAAGGCGCATCGTGATGAAAGCGAATGTACTCCAAAATCAATGAGTATGAGGATAGGAAATATTATTTCTTTGAATCCACCACCACATGATAAAAGGAGAGGACTTGGCAATGCAGCGCAACAAACCAGAGATGTGTGGAAAGAGTTCCAGCAAAAAGGAGAGGTTTGGTTAGCCAAAGAAATGAAGCGTATTCGGAAATCGGTGCAAAACACTTAATCGCCTTTATTAAACACCCCCACAATCTCCCCCATCACCGAGACGGCAATTTCCGCCGCACTATTCGCGCCAATATCCAAGCCGATAGGTGCGCAAAGACGCGATAAAGATTCTTCATCCGCACCCGCCGCCAAAAGCCGGTCGCGCCGTTTGGCGTGCGTGCGAGATGAACCCAACGCCCCCACATAACGCGCCGGCGATGATAATGCCGCCAACAATGCGCCATCATCTATTTTGGGGTCATGCGTCAAGGCGGCAACCGCAGTTTGTGCGTCCAACAAATCCGGCAAGACATCTTCTGGCCAGTGCGTGTCCAGCGGTGTATCCGGGAATCGCGCCGCTGTCGCCCATGCTTCGCGCGGGTCAATAATCAGCGTGTCAAATCCACAAGTCCGCGCCATTGGCGCCAAAACTTGCGCTAGGTGTGTCGCTCCAATCAATAACAACCGCCGACACGGTGGAAAAGGCTCAATAAAAAAATCGCCGTCTAGCAAAGGCGCTACCGTTGTTTTATCCGTCAGCATAAGGTCGCCGTTGGTCATGTTTGTTTTCAATTCACAATGCGTGCGCGTGGCGATGGCTTTTTGCAACTGCGCCAAAATTCGCCCGTTATTACTGTCCGAGGAAGGCAACAGAGCGACAAAAATTTCAATTTCGCCACCGCAGGAAAGCCCCGATTGCCATGCCATCTCATCGGCGACGCCAAAAGACAAGCGGCGCGGTGTACCATCGGCAAAACAGGCAGTCGCCGCATGAATGACTTCTTTTTCCACACAGCCGCCAGAAACAGAGCCGGCAAATTCCCCGTTTTGATGAATCAACAAACGCGCCCCAACCGGACGTGGAGCAGAGCGCCATGTTTTAATCACCGTTGCCATGGCCACCCTGTCGCCCGCCGCTTGCCACTGGGCGGCGGTTTGTAATAAATCCGCGGTTTCGCGACTCATTTTTGCCCACCCAAAGCAGTCAATAATTCCGCCAGCGAACGAATATTGTGAATGGCATATTGGGCGTGAGCATGTTTCGCCAAAATGGATGCGCCGCGTGCCAGAGGTGCGTATTGCTCATAGCGCAATAGTGGATTCAGCCACAGCAAGCGGCGGCATGATTTGCTTAATCTCTCTATTTGGACAGTCAATGCCGCCGTATCGCAGTGGCGTTCCAAACCGTCCGTGGCAAACAATATCACCGCATTAGGCACGCGCCGTAGCCACAAGCGATTAAATTGCCGCAAAGACGGCGTGAGTTTGGTGCCTCCATCCCAATCTTGGGCGCAAGCGGCGATGCGGGCGGCTTCTTCTTCGGCGCCGATGCCGCGACTGCGGGGAACCGCACTCAGCTGTGTGCCCAACAAAAAAGCGCGTACCGGAAAACGACCATCTGCCGATAAACCCGCAATAAAATGTAAAAAAGCGCGGGCATAAACGCTCATGGAGCCAGAAATATCCGTGAGCACAACCACTATCGGCTGCTGTTCTCCTCGGCGGGTGTGTAAGATATTCATCGCATCACCACCGCGGGCAAGGGCGCGGCGAATGGTGCGGCGCATGTCTGGCTTTCCCCGTGTCGCAGAGACGCGGCGGCGCGACCCTATCGGCGGCACCAATAACCGCATCATTTGCGCCACTCGCATGGCATCTTGCCATTCCTCTTTGTTCATTTTGGCAAAATCCTTGTCCGCTAAAATTTCCGCGGCGCCGGCGCTTCGCAAAACTTCAGGCAAAGCAACAGCGGTGGACAAAGTCGTCGTTGATTCTTCCAATATTGCCGCCATTTGCTTGCCTTCCACCGCAGTCGACACAGGGCCATCTGTCATTGTTTTTTGACCGCGCCAAAACAAATAAAAGGCTTGTCGAAATATCTCTAATTGCTCATGTTTTTCGACAAAAATCGCCGCCAATGCCCAAAACACATCGGCTTTATTATTCACCCCCAAACGCGCCAAAGCATCAGCGGCGGCGGTTTCGCGGTCTAATCCAGCGGCAAAACCAGCCCGCCGCAAAACACCGGCAAAGGTTGTGATATTGTTTAGCAGGCAGCCGCTATCGGCATGACCGACAAATAAATTGGGCGGCAGGGCGCGCGGTTTAGTCATTTTTCTCATCATTAATTAAACGGGCAACACCATGCTGTCGCGCCAAAATTAAATCATCCTGATATTTCAATAATGCGCCCAATGTTTCGTCTGCTGTTTGTTCATCCAAAGTGTTGCGGTCTAACCGTGTAATGGCTGCCGCCCAATCCATGGTTTCGGCGATGCCCGGCAGTTTGTGCAGGTCCAATTCACGCAAGCGATGGACAAAATCAACAATGCGCGTTGTCAGCGCTTCGCTAATGTCGGGGTGATGCAGGCGCACAATTTCGGCTTCGCGGCGGGGGCCGGGAAAATCCACCCAATGATATAAACAACGGCGTTTGAGTGCGTCATGCACTTCGCGCGAGCGGTTGGAAGTGAGCACGGTGGGCGGCGGTTCGGCGGCGCGGACGGTGCCATATTCGGGGATACTGATTTGCCATTCGGCAAGAAACTCCAGCAAAAAAGCCTCAAAAGGCGCGTCCGCACGGTCAATCTCATCAATGAGCAAAACCGGCGTCGGCATCCCCGGCGGTGGCGACAGCGCTTGCAAAAGCGGGCGGCGGAGTAAAAATTGTTCGCTGTATAAGTCTTCGGCACGGGCGGGGGCATGGTCGCCTTGCCTGAGGCGGGCGGTGAGAAGTTGGCGGGGATAATCCCAATCATATGCGGCAGCGGCAAGGTCAATGCCTTCATAGCACTGCAAGCGCAAAAGCGGCCGCCCCAAAGCGGCGGCCAACACTTTGGCAACGGCGGTTTTACCGACACCGGCTTCGCCTTCCAAAAACAGCGGGCGATTCATGCCAACCGCCAAAAAAATTGCCACCGCCAAAGGACGCGGGGCAATATAGCCGCAATCTTCCAAGCGGGAAATGGTTTCTTCCACTGATAAAAAAGCGGATGCGGAAATGGGCATGATGTTTTATTATATATGGTTGGCGGCTCAGCGCAAAAAGGGGGCAATTTATTAACCATGCCAATCGCTCAAATAATCCTGCTAAAATAATGGGTAAAGAAGCATTTACCATAGTTATTTATACCATCCCCTATTCTTTATTATTGGATACCGCACGCAACGCGCATACTTATCTATAAAAAATATGTTAGAATCGCGTTTTTTGTAAATCGGTTTTGGGGCTATCAAATGAAAAGAACTTTCCAACCTTCCAACATTCGGCGCAAACGCATGCACGGCTTTCGCGTGCGCATGGCAACACGCCACGGTCGCGCTATCATCAACGCTCGCCGGCGCAAAGGGCGCAAAAGGCTGGCCGCTTGAACGCGCGCGCTGGCGTTGCTTTCCTTTCTGAACGGACGCAGTTTGAGCGTGTCGCAAGACG
>JBPCWX010000030.1:0-4119 GCA_051009095.1 Gammaproteobacteria bacterium
TGGCAGTTGGACTTTCGGGCGGCGGACGCGCGCATGATTTATTTGTTTCTTTTGACGGCGCCACGCCGGGGGAGTTTCGTCTCGCCGGCAAAGGCGTCAACATTCGCCATGGCATTGCCAAAACTCCCTTTGGAGCTGCCGCTATTGCTGCCACCGCACGCGGTGTTTGCTCATTGCGCTTTGCCACCACAAGCGAGGAACACCAGCAAATACTCCGGCAACACTGGCCAGCAGCCAACCTTATTGCCGATCAATCATGCGCGCAAAATCTGGTGCGGCAAATTTTTTCCCCCAACCGCGCCAACACGCCGCTGGAGGTGCACGGAACAAATTTCCAAATCAATGTGTGGCGTGCCTTACTCGCCATTCCATCGGGAAAGATCGCCACGTATCGCGCCTTGGCGCAAGCGCTGGGAAAACCACAAGCCGGGCGCGCTGTCGGTAATGCTTTGGCCGCAAATCCAGTGGCGTTTCTAATTCCCTGTCATCGTGTCTTGCGCAGCAATGGCGCTTTGGGCGGTTATGCTTGGGGCGAAGCGCGCAAGCGCATCATGCTCGCGCAAGAAGCCAATTAATGATGACGCTCGGCGACGGTCTTAGCCACTCGGTGACGGACATACAACGGAGCGCAAGCCAAAGGGGACGTTGTTTCACCATCTGCAAACATGGCGGCGGCAATGGCGGCAACGGCAGCGGCATTCGGTTCTTTTGCCCTATCACTCAACAGCAAGTGCGCAACCGTTTCTTGCGGCATGTTAATAAAACCAGCACCGCAGCAATGGCGCGCCCGCACTTGGGCAATCATATCTTCCTCTTCCGCTATGACGGGACGGGCGCTCCGCCATCGGCCATGGCGAAAACGGCACCGCGCCAAAAATGCGTGCCCGCGATGGGCGGGTAATGCGGCATATGCAGCGGCAACATTTTCCCCGTCCGCTCCATAATTCGCATATGCCAGCGCCGGCAAAGACGGCACCGCTATAACCGGCCGTTGTTTGGCATAACCAAAACTTTGCGCCAATGCACAAGCCATTCGTAAGCCCGAAAAACGCCCCGGGCCAACACCAAAAGCAAAGGCATCGCAATCTTCCAAGCGCACTTCAGCCATCTCCAAAACGCTCCGCGTCAGCGGCAGCGCCAATGATGAATGCCTTTGAGAATCGCCACCAAAATCACTGGTGTCCTTAACTTCAGCGCTGGATAATTGCATCATGACACCTTTTTTATTCACCGCCGCAGAAAAAAAGTCACCACCGCATTCCACCGCCAAAATTATGCTGGTCATGATAGACGGCGCAATGCTTGCCCGCGACAACGGCGTAAGTGTTTGCCCAGCGGCTCACCGCCGCGCACAACGCAAAAATGCCCGCCAACTAGGTCAGCCAGCGGACGCAGCACAAAGGCGCGTTTTAGCATTCGCGGATGCGGTAGCACCAAATGCGGCCCGCGCAAAGATGCGCCGCCATGCAGCAAATAATCAAGGTCCAAATGACGCGGCGCATTACGGCGTCGCCGCCGCCGTTGGATCTTGCGCTCCACCGCTTGCAGCAAATAAAATAACCGCTGCGGCGGCAGCATGGTTTGCAGTTGCGCCACCGCATTGCAATAAGAACGCTGCCGTCCCGGGCAATTTATCGGCGCGCTTTCATAGGTCGGCGACACCGCCAGCAATCGCGCCCCCGGCAAATGCCGCAGCTTTTGTCGAGCCGTACGCATAGATCGCCGTGCCGGCAAAGTATTACCCCCCAAGCCAACAAAAGCGATGGTCATGGACTCTACTCTTGCCGCCGGTGCCGGCCCGAGGTTTTATTCTCATTTGCACGCTGGCTCAGCATCGCCTTGCGCTCCGCATCATTAGCCAGATGATAAGCGCTCCACCATTGAGCGGCTTGCTGTCCGCCTTCGTCCCGGCGCAAAGCGGCAAAAGCAACAGCACGGTCAAACAGTGGATTCCGCAAAATACTGCGCGCCTGCCGCGCGTTCAACTGTCCTTCAAATCGCGCCTGCAAAAAATATAAATCCACTGCCCGTGCAATGACGCGGCGCGGCACAATGTGATTGCGCGAAAAATCCGCCATCGACAAAGCACTCTCCATGGCCATCACAGAATGCGTTTTTTGGCGGCGCAGCTCATGCCATTGTGCCGCCACGGCCGGCCAAAATAATGCCGCTATCACAAAAGATATGGAAATAACTTGCCCGCTTCGCTGCCGCTGATCGGTGTGTTGCAACACCGCGAAAAAAAACTCTCCGGCGGTCTCGGCGGCCGGCAAAAAATAGGGCGCCACACCGTGTTTTATACAACGCGCAACCGCGTCCGCCGCCGCGCCGGACCTAAAAATTTTCACCGCCTCATCAAACAGGCGGGACGGCGACATATTATCCAGCAATGGCGCATGTGGTGCCAGCGCCCGCAAGGTTGCCTGATTCAGCGTCAAATTAAGTTTGCTGCTAAACCGCAGAGCGCGCAGCAGGCGCACCGGATCCTGCCGAAAACGTTTGGCGGGAGAACCGATTAATCGCAGCCGCTGCCGTCGAATATCTTCATAACCGCCGACATAGTCAATAATATCGCCGCTTTCAGGGTCATAAAACAAAGCGTTGCCGGTGAAATCCCGCCGTTCCGCATCATCAATGGCGGCGCCAAATAAATTATCCCTGACAATGCAGCCGCTTTCATCGCTGATAACTTCATCGCCGTCCTTGCGAAAAGTGGTGACCTCGACAATGTGCATATTTTTACCGCGATAAAAATACAAATGGACAATGCGAAAACGCCGCCCAATAATGCGTGAGCGGCGAAACAGTCGGCGCACTTCGGCGGGTGTGGCGGCAGTGGAAATGTCAAAATCTTTGGGCGTGATATCGAGCAGTAAATCGCGCACTGCACCGCCCACCAGATACGACTCAAAGCCGGCTTTTTGCAAACGCCTAATGGCTTGTGTCACATCGGTGTCAATCAGAGAACGTTGAATACCGTGCTTGTCGGCGGGAATGCGCTTGCGGCGCGACAGCAGCTGGCGAAAAATCATCAAACCACCACCGCCTGGGTGAGCGCCGCCAATATCGGATAGTCGCCGGTCAAGGCGTGCAAGGCGCTACGGCGCGATTCTTCGGCACGTTGCCGGGCTATCGCCAAACCCAAAACAGTAACAAAAGTCCGCTTGCCGGCTTGGACATCCTGAGCTTCATCTTTAATATCGTTGGCGATTTGGAACAACAGCCCAAAACAAGCGGCAAACGTGCGCAAGCGCTTATCATCAACACCACGGCACAGCATACCCAAGTGGACGGCACACTCAAAAAGTGCCCCGGTTTTCATCTTGTGCATTTGGCCTAACGAATCTTCATCATCAGCGGCAGCGCATAAATCCAGCGCCTGCCCACCACATAAACCGCCCCCCCCTGCCGCTGTCGCCAAAATCTTCACTGCGGCATTGGGCAAATCGCCATCCGCCAGCAGCGAAAACGCAAGCGCTTGCAGACAATCGCCCGCCAAAACCGCCATGGCGTCGCCATATATTTTGTGGCAGGCAGGTTTACCGCGCCGCAGGTCATCATCATCCATGCACGGCAAATCATCATGCACCAAGGAATAGCAATGAATGCACTCCAAGGCCGAGGCGGCAGCCCAAGCGGCCACCGGGACCGAATCGGTTTGCTGGTCCACAGCAGTCGCAATAAGCAGTGCCGGGCGCAACCGTTTGCCGCTGCCGAGCAAGGCATGACCAACGGCGGCACGCAAAGGCGGCGGCGCCGGCATTTGTCGCACAGCAGCAGTCAATTTATCTTCGACCTGCGCTGACACACCAGCGAGCCACATCGGAAAATCAATCGTCGACATCACCCATGCCAATGAGTGTTTGCTCCTCCAGTTTTTGTATTTTTCCTCGCGCCGCATCCAATTTATCGCGGCAATATTTAATTAATTCTGCGCCCCGCTCACAAGAAGAGACAATGTCATCGAGCGGCACCTCGCCGCCCTCCAAGGTCACCGTCATTTGCTCCAACTCACGCAGAGCATCTTCGAAGTTTTTGGGGGATTTATTAGACGACATAATATTGACTCACATTCATGGACTCATTATATAACGAACTGCCCCTCGATTCCATTATGGC
>JBPCWX010000031.1:0-9419 GCA_051009095.1 Gammaproteobacteria bacterium
CACCGTCATTTGCTCCAACTCACGCAGAGCATCTTCGAAGTTTTTGGGGGATTTATTAGACGACATAATATTGACTCACATTCATGGACTCATTATATAACGAACTGCCCCTCGATTCCATTATGGCAGGCGCAGTATCGCTATTTTGCTGATGCGGTATCATGCCGCAAAATTCGCGCAACAGCGGTAAATTCCACCAGATAGGCAAGAAATTTTCGTTATGGACGAGCAGAGAAACATCACCGCCATTTTATCTCTCAGCCATCCTCATTGGCATATGACCTCTGCCGCCCAAAATGATGCGATCGCACAAGGCATACCCGTCATGCTGACTGGCTCAATATCGCATAGCCACAGATGACGCATATAACCCACCCGCTTAGGGATGGGAAATTGCCAACAAACGCCACACTTAGGGATGGCATTAAAAAGACCGGATTGATTCACCGACAAGTGTCCAACAATAACTCACGCGCAGATTGTCAGTGCCGGCAAGCGGCAGAATAATCGGCGACGTTTTACTGGTGTGCACCCGATTGTGCTTTGCCACGTAGCCAAAACAGCGTCGTGCTGGCGCATCCTAAGCCAATCGCAACAAACGGTGCTTGCGGATGATTGTGCGAACACACCAGCGCGACCGCAACAAGCGTCGCACAAACCATCGCCGTGCCAAACAGCCAATCAGCGGTTGCCCGCGTCTGCATCATCACCTTCATGCCGACAGCGCAAATTTCTTGCACACTGCGGCGATCACCTTGCCGCCCTTATTCCAGCCGCTCAGTTGATAATATTCCGGTAACATTTTGGCGAGATCGCTACCTTTTAAGTGATAGCGCTCACATTTTCGGCCTGCAAACCTTTGCGGCCTTCCGTGATATTCATGGTCACTTGCTGACCTTCGCGCAGAGTCTTACGCCCAACGCCGACAATGGCATTATAGTGTACGAAGACATCTTTCTCACCACTTTCGGGTGCGATAAAACCGAACCCTTTATTGTCATTAAACCACTTGACGGTTCCCTTGACTTGATTTGACATTTCTTTTCCTTTCAAATAAATAAGCCTATTTATATACGGCCCACCGTTATTCTAACTTATTTTTTATCATATATGCCAATCTATCGTAAAATAATACTTACCTAATTTGTTTTATTGTGTATTTTTTCACTAACCTAGTGCCATGATCATACAGATTCATCATTGCCCGTCACCGCGAGCCGCGCAACCGTGAGCGTCTATCCGCGCGACCTGAGCGGCTACGGCGGACAACCGCCAAATGCAAACTGGCCCAATAATGCCCGCGTGGCCGTGCAATTTGTGGTTAACTACGAAGAAGGCGGCGAAAATTGTGTCTTGCACGGTGACGCGGCGTCGGAGTCTTTTTTATCGGAAATCGTCGGGGCGCAACCTTTTGCCCACACCCGCCACCTCAATATGGAATCCATCTATGAATATGGCGCCCGCGCCGGATTTTGGCGACTTCATCGCCTCTTTACCGGGCGCAATTTACCGGTCACTGTCTTTGGCGTCGCCATGGCTTTACAGCGCAATCCGCAAGCGGTTGCCGCCATGCAGGAAGCCGAGTGGGAGATCGCCAGCCACGGTTTGCGCTGGATAGATTATTCTTTTATGCCCGCCGCGGAAGAACGCCAGCATCTGCAAGAAGCCTTGGCCATTCATCAATTAACCACCGGCGCACCGCCAGCGGGCTGGTATGTCGGCCGCACCAGCCCCAACACGCGGCGGCTGCTGCTGGAACTTGGCGACTGGCTATATGATGCGGATAGTTATGCCGATGACCTGCCTTATTGGGTGCGCGGCAATGGCCGCCCCCATTTGATTGTGCCCTATACGCTGGATGTGAATGACATGCGTTTTGCCACCGCGCAAGGATTCAACAGCGGCGACCAGTTTTATCGTTATTTGCGCGATACCTTTGATTGTCTATGGCGCGAAGGCGCGCAATACCCCAAGATGATGTCGGTGGGACTGCACTGCCGTTTGATTGGGCGACCGGGAAGGTTGGTGGCGCTGGAACGATTTGTTGACGAAATTGCCAAGCGCGATGATGTGTGGATATGCCGCCGCGCGGATATTGCCACCCATTGGCACGCTCATCATGCCGTTGCTTGGGAAGATATTCCCGCGTCTCTGACGGTGTAAGAGCAATAACCATCGCCCACTGAGCGCAAATAAAGACAATGCTATAATGCTTTGGAGATCTTGACCCTGCAAAAAATAAAGGATAAAAATAATGCACAAACCTGCACAAACCGCCCAACCCATTCATCCTCTGCTCGCCAGCCGTTGGAGTCCCCGCGCTTTTTCTGGCGACGCCATTGCTCCTGAAATTTTAGAGTCGCTGATGGAGGCGGCGCGCTGGGCACCGTCTTGTTTTGGCGCCCAACCGTGGCGCTTTATTTTATGTGATAAAGAACGCAACCCCGCCGCTTGGGACCAGGCATTAACCTGCTTGGCGGAGGCCAACCGCATTTGGGCACGACACGCTGGAGCATTAATTTTGGTGTGTGGCGACACGGTGTTTGCCCACAACAACAAGCCCAACCGTCACGGCGCATATGATTCTGGCGCTGCCGCCATTTGCTTGGTCTTAGAGGCCGAAAATCAGGGATTGCGCGCTCATCAGATGGCGGGATTTGATGCCGCCCAAGCGCGCACCGCTTTTGCCGTGCCGGAAAATTGCGAATGCCTGTCATTCATTGCCGTGGGCTGGCAGGTAGCCGCAGATAATTTGTCAGATGATTTACGCGCTCGCGAAGAAGCCCCGCGCGAACGTTTACCCTTGGGAGAAATCTTTTTTGACGGCGTCTGGGGCACGCCGAGCAAATAATTTTATATCATGGAACACTTAAAAAAACATATCCGCAAGGTGCCGGACTTCCCTCATGCCGGAATTTCATTTCGCGACATCACGCCATTGCTGATCAATCCTCAGGCACGCGATGAAGCGGTCGTCGCCTTGGCAGCACTGGCACCGACCCATATTGACCTGGTGGCAGCCGTGGAAGCGCGCGGATTCTTATTTGGCGCTTTGGTGGCGCAAAAACTAAACGCACCGCTGGTTTTGTTGCGCAAACCGGGCAAACTGCCGCGCCCCACATTCACAGCGGATTATTCTTTGGAATATGGTAGCGATTCTTTACAAATACACCAAGATGATCTGCCTCCTGGCGCCCGCACCCTGCTGGTTGATGACCTGCTCGCCACCGGGGGCACGTTGGCGGCAGCGTGTCAGGTGATTGAAACCGCCGGGGCGCACATAGCGCAAATTGCCTGCCTCATTGAACTGACGGACTTAAACGGTCGGCAAAAATTAGCCTCTCGTCCTTTCGCCGCTTTGCTACAATATTAGCCTGACCACATCGCCGCCCATATCCGCCATCTCCGTGTGCAATGCGATACAATATCTCCCTACCCAGAAAAACAGGATAATCACCATGGATACCGAATTTTTACAAATTCTTGTCTGCCCGGTGTGCAAGGGCAAGTTAGAATATCGTCCGCAGCAGCGACAACTTATCTGTCAAGCCGACCGCCTGATTTTCTCCATCACTGAAGACGGCATTCCCATTTTGTTAGCCGAAGAAGCACAAAATCTTCCCGCTGATAACAAATCCTAAGCGGCGTTTGCTCAATGACAAAAGCGATTGACAATTTTGCCATTATTGTTCCGGCACGGCGCGCTTCGCTCCGTTTACCGGACAAAGTGCTGACCGACATTGGCGGCAAACCCATGATAGTGCGCGTTTTGGAGCGCGCCGCCGCTGCCGCACCCGATATTTTATTAGCGGCTGTTGATGATGATGAAATCGCTGCCATCATTCGCGCCGCCGGGTTTAATGTCATTATCACCGGCGACTGTGATTCCGGCACGGCAAGAGTGGCGGCGGCATCGCAGCACTTATCACCCGACACCATTATTGTTAATATGCAGGGAGATGAGCCTTTTATGGAGCCGCATATCCCGCGCCATACGGCACAGCTGCTCGCCCGGCATGATGATTGCGTCTGCGCCACTCCCATGCGCCCGATTATTGACCAAGCAGAATTTAACAATCCCGCAGTGGTCAAAGTGGTTGCCGACGCCGATGGCACGGCGCGTTATTTTAGCCGCGCCCCCATTCCTCATCAGCGCCGCGGCGGCATGCCTCAAGCATGGGCGCACTTGGGACTGTACGCTTATCGGGCCAGTTTTTTACGGCGTTTTGTGACGATGAACACCGCCCCAACAGAACAAAGCGAATGCTTGGAGCAGCTGCGGATTTTGTGGCATGGCGGGCGTATTGCCTTGTTAGAGTGTCAATCGCAAAGTTTTGCCATTGACACACCAGATGACTTGGCGCGGGCGCGGCACCGTGCTGCTGCGGATTAAATATTTGGGGCGGGTGGAATATACCGCCGCCCTATCCGCCATGCGCGATTTTTGCGCCATGCGGCAGACCGACACCGCAGATGAATTGTGGTTTGTGGAACATCCGCCAGTGTATACCTTAGGACAAGCCGGGCGCCGCGAACACCTTTTGCGCAATAACGGCATTCCCTTGCTGCCCAGCGACCGCGGCGGGCAAATTACTTATCATGGCCCGGGGCAAATTGTGGTGTATATGTTATTGGATTTGCACCGCCGCCAACTGGGGGTGCGCGATATGATTCAGCGAATAGAAAAAGCCATCATCGCTTTGCTCGCCAACTATGGCATTGAATCTTACGGTGATGTTCGCGCTCCCGGCGTATATGTGGCGGGGGCAAAAATCGCCGCCTTGGGTTTGCGGGTGCGGCGGGGCTGCTCCTATCACGGCGCAAGTTTAAATGTCCATATGGATTTGTCGCCTTTTGCCGACATTAACCCTTGTGGTTTTCCGCATTTGCCAGTAACGCAAATGTCAGACTTGGGCGTACACGAAGACCTTCGGCACCTACAAAAAAAATTAGCGCAGCAATTAAAAAAACAGTTCAGCGATTCTTAAATTGACCGGACCGTCATTTTATTTCATCCCGCAATTTTTACCGCCCCATGCCGTTTGCCCGAGCGCTTAGGCGTGACTCATGCGATAGCCGCGCAATTCCAGGGAAAAATTTTCCAATGCCGCAATGCCGCTTTTTTCGGCATGCAAACACCATTCCCGCAAACGCGGCACCATTTGTTCGGCGGTCAGACTTCGGTCTTCCCATAACATGGTCAATTCATGCCGCATTTGTCCCACCTTGTGCAGCACGCGGCTGTTTTCCAACATCGCGTGAATGGCGGTTTGGTCCATTTGCGTCAGACGAATCTCCATGCCTTGCAGCCAATTATTGAGCACCTTGCCGCTGGGCAAATAACTTGTGCTGGTGCGCGCCCGCAAAGATGCCAATTCGTCATGACATGTTTTTTTCATCATCCGCGCAAAACGCGACACCACTTCCAAACGATTGGCGATGATTGATTGCAGCGTGTCCAAGTCGCAGGCGGAACGGCTGTCGGTCGACAACAGACGCGGCGCCACCCGCTTAATTTTGGCCAGCCCCATTTTTTCCAAGGCGCGAATGTAGAGCCAGCCAAGGTCAAACTCGTACCAGCGATTGGACAATTTGGCCGACGTCGGAAAAGCATGGTGGTTGTTGTGCAATTCCTCACCACCGATAAAGAGACCCATCGGCACAATATTACGGCTTTCATCCTGCGGTTGAAAATTGCGATAGCCCCAATAATGGCCGATGCCGTTGATGACGCCGGCCGCCCAAAAAGGTATCCATATCATTTGCACTCCCCACATAATCGCCCCGGCCGGCAAGCCAAACATAACCACGTTAAAAGTCAGCATGAGCGTGACCCCGGTTTTGGGAAAGCGTGAATAAACATTGCGTTCAATCCAATCATCGGGCGTGCCGTAGCCATAACGGGCAACAGTTTGTGGGTTATTTTTTTCGCGCACATAGCATTGCACGCCGCCAAATAACACTTGCAAAATACCTTGTATTTGTGGGCTGTGCGGGTCATCCGTTGTTTCCACTTTGGCATGATGTTTGCGGTGAATGGCCGCCCATTCACGGGTCAGCATACCGGTGGTCAGCCACAGCCACAAGCGAAAAAAATGCGCTATTGCTGGATGCAGAGTCAGCGCCCGGTGCGCTTGACAGCGATGCAAATAGATCGTCACTGCCGCAATCGTAATGTGGGTGAGTGCCAAAACAATCAGCACCAGCACGCCGAGAGAAAAGTCGGTTAAACCAGACATATCAACTCCTGTGGTCACGGCTTGCCGTGTGTCAAAATATTAAAAAGGCACATCATCCATGTCGCCAAAATTGTCATCCGCCGGCTTGCTACCGCCACCGCCGCCGGCGTCGCCGCCGCTTCCATCACCGCCGCCGCGCGCGCCGACAAAAGTAAAGTCACGCCCGCGAATATCGGTGGTGTAGCGGTCATTACCGTCGCGATCCTGCCATTTGCGGGTTTGCAAAGAACCTTCCACATAAATTTTGGAACCTTTGCGGCAGTATTCATGAATCGTTTCGGCTTGCCGCCCAAAAAAACTGACCCTATGCCATTCAGTTTTTTCGAGCCAGTTTTGCGGGTTATTTTTATCCGGATAAGATTCAGTGGTCGCCACGTTAAAATTAACCACTGAGCTGCCATCCGGCAAATTGCGCAATTCTGGGTCAGCACCCAAATTGCCAATAATAATCACTTTGTTAACAGATCCTTTACTCGCCATCTTATCCTCCGCTGAGGTTGCCAAAAATGTCTATCATAAAATATGATAAACCCATTTATTCTATTTTACCGCAAAACACCATCCTGCCCAAATAAAAATTAATAACACTGCCATCGCCACCGCCATCCCCGCCCCAACTATGGTAATTAAAATCCCCGATACCGCGGCGCCGGCAAACATGCCGGCAAATTCCGCCGTCATCACCACTCCCATCGCCGCACCGCGTATATTCGCCGCCACCGACTTACTGGTGCGCGCCGGCACCAGCGCCTCCAAAGCAACAAAGCCGGCAAAAAATAAAAACAAGCCAAACCCCACCGACAACAACACCTCACTGGTCAAGGCTATGCCCAATCCCGCCGCCGTCAAAAAACCCGCCCCTATCAGCGTGTGCCGTTTTTCCTTCCACACCAAAGGAACGCCAAACAACAATGACAGCAAAAACGCCGGCGCATATAGGTGCCAATGCTCCGCTAAGGGCAGGAGATTTTGCAGCTTGGGCGGCAGTAGCAAAAACAAAGATGACAGCGCGTAATGAGCGACAAAAGCACCCGCCGCATACAATGCCACGTCGCGATTGATGATGAGCACAGCCGCGGGCGGACAACGCTCCTGCGGTGGTGATGGCAGCAACAGCACCGCCGCCGCCGACACCAGCCCCAGCCAGCCCGCCAAAGCAAATATGCCATCCAATCCCACCCAAACCGTCAGCGGTGCAGCCAATATCAGTGATGTGGCAAAAGCCAAGGCAATCGCCGCGCCATAGCCCAACATGGCACGCCCACGCCATGACGGTGCGGTCACATCAGCAATCCACGCCGCCGTCACCGACGCCACCGCTCCGCCTCCCTGCAAAAGCCGCCCAATCATAAGAAGCCACACCGTGTCGGCGGCGGCAGCGACAAAACCGCCCATGGCAAAAATTAATAACGCCCCAACCAGCACCGGTTTGCGCCCCCATCTATCCGCCAAGACGCCAGTGGGAATCTGCATAATAGCCTGAGTTATGCCATAACTCCCCACCGCCAAACCCACTGCCCACGCCTTATCTCCTCCCGATAATGATGCGGCAAAAATCGCCGCAATCGGTAAGGCGACAAAAACGCCAAACATGCGAAAAAACATTGCCCCGGCAAGAACCGCGACAGGTATTAGTTTTTGATAATAAAAAGAAAGCATCTGCGAAAAACGCATTGTACCCGCAATGTGCTCCCTTAGCCACATCCGCACGCACACAAAAAAACCGGCCGACTTGCGTCGACCGGTTTTCAGTGAGCGCAAGAATTACAGTTTCTTCCCTGTTTCCTTGAGCCCGGTGCCCGGGTCAAACGGCCTTTTGAACGGCGTCGGCACAACTTCCGCCTCCACCGCCTGCCCGCCGGGGTTGTAGCATTCCGGCAAAGACACGCGCAATTTTGTGCCCAATTCAGCGTATTGCATCGGCACAAAAGCAAAGCCAATGTTGCTGCCCTGAGTTGGCGAATACCACGCTGACGTAATATAGCCAACCAATTTTTCGCCCGCCTCATCATGTACATGATAGAAATCGGACGGGTACCAGGTAATATCTTTACCGCCCATGCGCACGCCGCACAAGCGATGCGTCACTCCTTCATCTTTGATTTTTTGCAAGGCATCCTTACCGATAAAATTGTCCTTGCTAAAATCCACCTGCCAGCCCAAGCCGACCTCGAAAGGATTCACTTCTTGGTCCATGTCCTGCCCCCAAGATAAAATCCCCGCTTCGATGCGGCGGTGATGTCCCGGCGCAATAACTCGCAGATTAAATTCCTGGCCGGCTTCCAATACCGCATTCCACATGTCCTCGGCGTATTGGGTCGCATCGTACAGATAAATTTCATAGCCGGATTCGGCGGAAAAACCGGAGCGTGAAATCATCACATCACGCCCGCCCACGTGGGCGCGCATCAAACCATAATACGCCACCTCGTCAATATCGGGGCCAACCAGCTTCCGCATGAGATCGGTGGACTTCGGTCCTTGAATTTGCACCGGCGCAACATCAATCTCATGAATTTCAACATCATAACGGCCATCGGCATTGACTCCTTGCAGCCATAATTCCAAATCTGAATCGGACAGCGAAAACCAAAATTCATCATCGGCCGGACGCAGCATCACCGGGTCATTCAAAACGCCGCCGTATTGATTACACAAAATCACATAGCGCGCTTTCATCACCGCGCAGGAAGACGCCTTGCGGGTGATAACCATATCCACAAATTTTTCCGCGTCTGGCCCTTTGACTTGAATCTGTCGCTCCACCGCCACATTCCACATGGTGACATGCTCGGTTAGATATTTGTATTCTTCCATCAAACCGCCGTCTTCGGGCTTGATATAAGCGCGCGGGTGATAGATGCGGTTATATACTGAGTGGCACCAGCATCCCGCCGCTTGCGACAAATGCCAATAGGGCCCTTTGCGCACCCGCTGGTCAATCAGCATCCGCGAACCTTCGGCGGCAATGCCTTCCAGTCCCGGTTGGGCGCGCGAATCGCCGCTTTGCCGCAACTGAATGGGAACGTTGCGCTTTTTCAGAAGAGATTGCTCGGCTGGCCAAGTGGCACCAGCATCATTGAGGTTTTTAATAGACATCATGTCGCTCCTTTTTGTGTTGTTTTATGATGAAGTATGTTGGTCAGTCTCCAAGACACCGTCAAGCTGTGCCTCGGCGAT
>JBPCWX010000032.1:0-8756 GCA_051009095.1 Gammaproteobacteria bacterium
GGAGAATGCCATGAAAATGTTTGTCAATGGAGAACGCCGCACCGCTAAAACACAAATTGAAATACGGCACCCTTTTGATCATTCCGTGATTGATGCGGTGCCGCAAGCGGAAGCTCAGGATGTTGCAGATGCTCTTGATGCCGCCGTGCGTGCCGCCGCCGACATGGAAAAAATGCCCGCTCATGCCCGCGCCGCCATTTTGCGCCGTGCCGCCGATTTGTGCGAGGAACAAAGCGAATCGCTGGCGCAAACCATCAGTGAGGAATCCGGCAAGCCCATTACCGAAGCGCGCGGCGAGGCCGTGCGTGCCGCCGAAATGTTTCGTTTGGCCGCCTTTGAAGGTGCGCAGCTGCGCGGCGAAACTTTGCCGCTGGACGCCCTTGCGGTGCCGCCCGCCGAAGACAAACTCGGTTTCACTTTACCGATTCCCTGCGGTGTGGTGGTGGCCATCACCCCGTTTAATTATCCGTCATTGCTGGTCATGCACAAAATCGCGCCCGCCTTGGCCGCCGGCAATGCGGTCATTCTCAAACCCGCCACGGCAACGCCGCTGTCCGCTTTACGGCTAACCGAAATTGTCCATGAGGCCGGACTGCCGCCCGCCGCTTTGCAATGTCTCACCGGCGGCGGGGAAACAGTGGGCAACGCCTTGTGTGCCGATGCGCGTGTGCGCAAAATCAGTTTTACCGGCAGCCCCGCAGTGGGCGAGCGTATCTCGCGCATCGCCGGCGTCAAACTGCTGTCGCTGGAATTGGGGTCTAACTCTCCGTGTATTGTCATGCCCGACGCCGATTTGGAGCAAGTGGCGGCATTGTCGGCGGTGGGCGGTTTTGTCAATGCCGGACAAGTGTGTATTTCCATGCAGCGGGTTTTGGTGCATAAAACAATCTGTGCTGATTATTTGCAAACAGTGCGTGCTGCGGTGGAAAAAATCACCGTCGGCGCACCCAACCGGGATGATACGCAACTGTCGGCGATGATTGCCGAAAAAGAGGCTGTTCGCGTTGCCGAGTGGACGGCGGAAGCGGTGTCCGCCGGCGCGCGGGTGGTCACCGGCGGCGAGCGGGAAGGTGCACTAATGCAACCAACCATTGTCGCCGATGTGTCTCCTGAGATGAAGATATTTCGCGATGAAGTGTTTGGTCCGCTTATCAGTGTGGCCGCAGTGGATGATTTAGATGAAGCGATTCGTTTAACCGCAGTCGGGGGATATGGTTTGGCGGCCTCTATTTTTACCCGTGATGTCAGCAATGGCTTGCGTTTTGCCCGTACCGTCAAAAGTGGCAATGTGCATATTAACTGGACTCCGTTGTGGCGCAATGACCTTATGCCCTACGGCGGTTTTGGTCAAAGCGGTATCGGCAAAGAAGGCATCCGCAGCGCAGTAAAATCCATGAGTGAGAGCAAAACTGTCATCATTCACGGCGTGCCCAAATGAAAACTGTCGGCATCGGCATTATCGGCATGGGCTGGATGGGGTCGGCACATGCGCGCGCGTATTCTTCCATTCCCTTTTATTATCCCGATGATCCATGGCGGGCGCGGTTGGTGCTGTGTTCGGACGAGGATGCAGGACGAGCGGCGGCGGCACAGGAGCAGTTTAATTTTGCCGGCAGCGAAACCGATTGGCGGCGGGTGATAGAACACCCCGAGATAGATGCCGTCAGCATTACCGCCCCAACGCATTGGCATTTGGAGATGATAACGGCGGCGGCGGCGGCGGGCAAACATATTTATTGCGAAAAGCCGGTTGGTCGCAATGCCACCGAAACCGCGCATGCCGAAGCCGCGACCCGCACCGCCGGGGTCATTTCCACGGTGGGATACAATTACCGCTATTTTCCCATGGTGCAGCACTGCCGCCATTTGCTGGATGAGCAAGCGTTTGGGGCGGTGGAGCAATTTAACGGACGGTTTTTGTCTATGTACGGCGGCAATCCATTGAGTCGACTGACTTGGCGATTCCAAAACCAAAGGGCCGGGAGTGGTGCTGTCGGCGATATTTTATCGCACGCCATCGACACCGCACACTATTTGGTGGGCGGTATTCGCCGAGTGGTGGCAAACCATCAAACTTTTATCAAAAAGCGGCCTTTGCCCACTGTCGGCGGTACGCATTTTTCTTTGGGCAAGGCGGATGACCCGATGGGCACGGTAGACAATGAAGACTATGTCGCGGCGTTGGCGGAGTTTTCCAGCGGTGCGGTGGGCATGTTAGAGGCGTCGCGGGTGGCGCGCGGGCCAAAATGTGAATTGGGATTTGAAATGTATGCTCAGCACGGTTCGGCGCGATGGAATTTTGAACGCATGAATGAGTTGGAATTGTATTTGCCCGATAGTAAGCGGGACGGTTATACGCGAGTGCTTGCCAGCGAATCGCATGGGCAGCACCGCCGATTTAATCCGGGCGAAGGCATCGGCTTAGGCTATGCTGATTCTAAAATTATGGAAGCCGCCGCCTTTTTGCATGATATTGCCGCCGACAAACAAGACCTGAGCGGTATGGCACAGGCCTTAGCGGTGGCACGCGTGGGCGAAGCGGTATTGCGCTCACGCGCCAGTGGACAATGGGAGGAGGTGCAGTCATGATTGGTATAGCAGTGGTTGGCGGCGGGCGCATCGGCATAATGCACGCGCAGATTGTTTCGCGTTTGCCGGAGGCGCAGTTGCGCGGAGTGGTCATTCGTTCCCGTCAAAGGGAGCGGCTGGATGCGGCGGGATTGCGCGAAACCCCGGTGTTTGGCGATATTGCTGAGGCTTTGGCGGATGACAAGACAGCGGCGGTGCTTATCGCGTCATCATCGGATTCACATGTTGAGCTTATTCAGCGCGCCGCCGCCGCCGGCAAACATATCTTATGTGAAAAGCCGGTGGCCTTTGATGCCGCGGTGATTGAAGAATTGCAACACCAAACGGCGGCGGCGGGGGTGGTGATTCAAGTCGGATTTAACCGTCGTTTTGACCCCGACTTTGCTCGTTTGCGCGACATGCTACAACATGGCGCGCTGGGGCGGCTATATTTAATCCAAATCATTAACATGGATCCGCAACGCCCGCCGATGGAATTTATCCCTCGTTCCGGCGGCATGTTTGGCGATTTTAATGTACATGATTTTGATATGCTTTCATCATTAACTGGCAAAGCCGTGGCGGAGGTGCATGCACGCGGGGCGAATCTGGTGGATGATGAGATTGGGCGCTTAGGCGACATTGACACTGCGGTATTGAGCATCAAAATGGCGGACGGCACGCTGGCGGCGGTGTTGTGTTCGCGCGAGACTAACTGCGGTTATGACCAGCGCATTGAGGTATTGGGCGAAAAAGGCGCGTTGCGGGTGGGCAATGTGTTGCCGCATGGTGTTGTCTCAGATTCACCATCGGGCAGTTTGCGCGCTAATCCGCTGCCGGATTTTATCGCCCGTTATCGGGAATCGTACCAGCAGCAAGCATTGGCGTTTTTGTCCGCCATTCGCGATAAATCTTCACCGCCGGTGGGCTTATCCGCAGCGGCGGCGGCGGTGCGGTGTGTGGAAGCGGCACAAAAATCTATGACGGAAAATCGGTCGGTGTCGGTAGCAAGGTGAAATCAAGAAAATTGGTAAATGAATCTTATCTTGCTCACTTAATCCACTTTTTATCTGAATGACTGATAATCATTTTGATGGCGGCAGACTGCTCAAAAGTCAAAGTCATTAAATGATAGACTGTCAGCACCGCATTTTGCAATTCTTGCTTTTGTTCCAAAGGCTCCGTTTTTAATCCCATTCCGTTTAAATCGTCAATGTCTATTCTTTGGCCGTGAACATGTATTTTTTTATCTTGCACATTATTGAAATCAGCATTAAAATGCTTGGCAACATTTTTTATATCTTCCTCTTTTTCTCCTGCCAGCATTTTTTGCCCAAGCCATTTTTCCACCAAATCTTGACTGTATTGCAAAGCCTTGTTTGCCTCCAAAAAAAGAGACGGGGCCATCGCTTGTAATATGGGAGCCCATAAATGGGCATATCTGGTGTCTTTTTCAATATCACTTTTTGCTTCATCAAATCCTTCTTTAATCGCCCGGGCAGAATGTACTTTTCCGCTAATTATCATCTGCGGGTCAATTGGCCCAAGTTGGCTTTGTTTTCCCATAATAATTAAATCCGAAGCAAGGCTAATCATGCTACCGGCAGACATGGCCAAATAGGGAATAATAACCTCTAGGTACTCAAATTTTTTATGCAGATAATCCACAATAGATTCTGCGGCGTTCGGATCGCCTCCGGGCGTATGCAAAACTAGTCCCAAACCCTTAGCACAGTCCATGCCACGCACCGCGTTCATAAATCCATTCATATCTTCACGGCTGATTGATGTTGTCTTGGACTCTGGCTTTTGCAGAAACGCAGAGCCGTATAGAATAACATTTATGTTATTTCGATGCTTAGAAATCTTACCTAACTGAGATATTAATTGATTGTTTAGCCAAGCAGAATCTTTGACTTGTGCGTTTTCACGCAATTCACTCCAAGAAGGCATAGTTAGCTCCTGCTTATCTATTCAAGAACAATTTTGCCCACAGTCAGAGGACTATCATGGGACGGTTCTTGATAAACAGCATCTGGTTCTTCTTGGAAAGTTGGCAAATGAAAAATCCCGCTGACTTCAAGATAATCAGCGTACTGTTTTTTTGCCTCTTCCAGAATCTCTAGAAATTCAGTATGGTCATCAGTTTTGGACATGTTTTTTTAAGACTCCTTTATCTTTATGAATTTATATAGTAGCATAAAAATCGGAGAAATATTTATTATTAGTGTTACTTTTAAATTATCCTTACACTGCCAAATCAAAAAATAATCGGCTCATCCGCCGCCCCCGGCTCTTCAGAGGCAAAATCAAAATCACATCCTTTATCGGCTTGCATGACATGCTGAACATACAACCAGCCATATGCGCTCAATCGGCGCGGTGGCAGCGGTTTTAATGCTTGCCGTCGCCGAGTCAATTCTTCTTCTTCCACCAACAAATTTAATTCGCGCTCCGGCACATTCAATTCCACCAAATCACCATCTTGCACCAAAGATAGCGCCCCTCCCGCCGCCGCCTCGGGCGCAATGTGCAAAACACAAGCCCCGTACGAAGTCCCGCTCATGCGCGCATCTGATAAACGCACCATATCACGCACACCAGCACGCAATAATTTTTTGGGAATAGGCAGCTGTCCCCATTCTGGCATCCCCGGCGCTCCCACTGGCCCAGCATTTTTGAGCACCAACACTGAGTCCGCAGTCGCCGATAAATCAGGTGAATCAATCCGTGCTTTTAAGTCCGCCATGTTTTCGAACACCACCGCGGGGCCAGTGTGCCGCCATAATCTTTTGTCAGCGGCGGCGGTTTTAATAACGCAGCCATCGGGCGCCAGGCTGCCGCGTAAAACCGCTAAACTGCCCGATTCTTGCAAGGGATTATCAATCCGACGAATCACATCATCATCAAATGATTCTGCCCCCGCAATATTTTCCGCCAGCGTTTTGCCGTTGATAGTCCGTGCCGATGGATGAGGTAAGTTAGGAATCCGCGCCAGCAAAGCGCGCGAACCGCCCGCACGGTGTAAATCTTCCATCACATATTGACCCGATGGCTTAATGTTTGCCAGCAGTGGTGTTTGTGCGGCAATTTCTTCAAAACGCTCTAACGGCAAAGATATGCCCGCCCGCCGCGCAATCGCCGTTAAATGAATAATGGCATTGGTGGAACCACCAGCCGCCAGCACCAAGGCAATGGCGTTATCAATGGCTTGTGCGGTGATAAGGTCCGCCGGGCGAACATTGTCTTCTGTCAGCCGCACCGCTTGCGCACCCGCTGCGCGTGCCATGCGGCGATGCGCCGCATCCGCCGCCGGCAATGACGCCGCCCCCGGCAATGACATGCCCAAGGCTTCCGCCGCCAACATCATAGTCGCCGCTGTCCCCATGGTCATGCACGTCCCCGGAGTCCGTGCAATACCCTCTTCAATGCCGCGCCATGCAGATGCCGATAAATTACCCGCTTGCCGCTGGTCCCAATACTTCCACACATCGGTGCCGCTACCCAGTGTTTCGCCGCGCCAATGACCGCGAAACATGGCCCCGGCGGGCACATACACTGCCGGCAGATTGGCCGATAATGCACCCATTAAAACACCGGGAGTGGTTTTGTCGCAACCGCCCATCAGCACCGCACCATCCACCGGATAAGCACGCAGCAATTCCTCTGTTTCCATCGCCAAAAAATTGCGGTACATCATTGCCGACGGTTTCATTAACTGCTCACCCAAAGAAATGGCCGGCAGTTCCACAGCCACTCCGCCTGCTTCGGTGACGCCGCGTTTAATGTCGCCCACCCGCTCCGGAAAATGCGTGTGGCAAGTGTTTAGCTCATTCCAAGTGTTGATAATGCCAATAATTGGGCGGTTAAAATCTTCATCATTCCACCCCATTTGACGCGCCCGCGAGCGATGACCAAAGGAGCGCAAGTCATCGGCGCTAAACCAGCGGCTGGAGCGGCGGGAAGTCAACTGTGCGTTATCATGGCCGTGCCGTTTTTTTGCTGGGATTCATCAGCCCCGCGATATACGCCACAGAATCTTAAATTTGCCTGCTGGGGTAAACCGGTGCGCATTCACGGTCAACCTTCCAACCAGCGCTTACCCGCAACAAACCGCAACATCATGGCGATTCTTGCTGCAATGAACGCTCCAAGTCTTCCAGCTCACTCTCTAAACTGGCCATTTCCTGACCACCGGCCATTTTGTTGTACAACGCCTCAGAGGTGATTTCGCCTTTTTCATAATAGCCCAGGGTGCGTCCATGATTGAGCACGGAAAAACTATCGCCAACCAAGGTGGCGTGCTGCACATTGTGGGTGATGAAAATAATGCCCACTCCGCGATTGCGCACGCGCATAATCATTTTGAGAACATTGGCTGATTGCTTGACGCCCAACGCCGCCGTGGGCTCGTCCAAAATAAGAATTTTGGCGCCAAAATACACCGCGCGGGCAATCGCCAAACATTGCCTTTGTCCGCCGGACAAGGTCCCCACCGCCTGATTGGGATCGGGGACGCGAATGCCAAAAGTTTCTAACTCTTGCAGGGCCACTCGGTTGGCAAAATCAGGGTCATAAAGCGTGATGCCGCAGACTTTTTTACCCGGTTCGCGCCCCATAAAAAAATTCCGCGAGATGCTCATGAGCGGCACCAGTGCCAAATCTTGATATACCGTGGCAATACCGTAATTCATAGCGTCCCGCGGAGAATTAAATTCCACGGGTTTGCCGTCAATCAGAATCTCTCCAGATGACGGTTTATAAACACCCGACAAAGTTTTAATCAAGGTGGACTTGCCCGCGCCGTTGTCGCCTAATAAACAACAGGCAACACCGCTGGAGGTCACCTTAAAGGATACCTCATCCAAGGCCACCACTTTGCCAAAATATTTGCACACATTGCGAAATTCAATCAACGGCGGGTTGGACATGTCGCTGCTCCTTTTGCGTCAAGAGCCGGTAACGCGGCGGCGGACATAGTTGTTAAACACTACCGCAAACAGCAGCAGCAGCCCCAACACCACGCGGTACCAGCTGTTATCAATGCCAGAGTAATTGATGCCCACTTGCACTACGGCAAAAATGAGCGCGCCAAAGCAGGCGCCAACAACTGAGCCATAACCGCCAGTCAGCAAGGCGCCGCCGATGACGGCGGCGATAATTGCCTCAAATTCTTTTAAGGTGCCGCGGTCGGCAGAAGCGGAACCATATTCCATCATCTCGCAAGTGGCATATAGCGTGGCGCAAAAGGCGGTGAACATAAAAAGCAAAATTTTGACGCGATCCACCGGCACCCCCACATTGCGGGCGGCATTGGCGTCGCCGCCGGCGGCAAAAATCCAGTTGCCAAAACGCGTCCGCAAAAGCACAAAACTGGCCACCACCGCCAGCAGCAAAAACCATACCACCACCGCCGGCAAACCATAATCACCGCCGATGACAAAGCCAAAAATCGCAGCCAGCCAGTCGCCTTCGGCCAAGCCGCCGTCCATGCCGACGCCGCCGATAATGGTGCGATTGGTCAGCGAGATGGAAAGCCCAATGGTTAATCCGCGCAAAATGAACAGGAATGCCAGCGACACAATAAACGATGGCAAGCGTGTTTTAACTGCAATGTAGCCATTGATAAAACCTAATGACATGGCGACAGCAAAGGCAAACATAATGGATGACCACACCGGCCATCCCCAGTATTTGGCGGGAATGGCAATCATCATGCCGGCAAAGCCGATCATTGAACCAACTGATAAGTCAAATTCGCCGGCAATCATCAGCAAGCAGGCGCCGATGGCGATGATGCCAAGATAAGCGGCCACTTTGATCCAACTGATAGAGCCGTCGACACTGAACATGCCAGAGTCGCCGGCCACAATAAAAAAGATCAAAAAGACCAAAACGGCACCCGCCACCGAACCCAATTCGGGGCGGATGAGCAAGCGGCTCAGCAGCGACACTTCGCGTAGCCGCTCGCTTGCAACCGCCGACGGTGTGGTTTTTATAGCCATGGCAACTTATCCTTTGGTGTGGCAGGTTTTATCCATGCAGAGCCAAGGCGGACCGCCGCATCAACGATATTCGCCAGCCAATTTTTCCACTAACCCCACGCTGTCTTTGGTCACAAAACCAGGACCTGAGTTAATGTTGTTGCCGGGCAAAACACCGTAACGGTTATACAGTGCCAGCACCAC
>JBPCWX010000033.1:0-18947 GCA_051009095.1 Gammaproteobacteria bacterium
AGCGTCTGCCCTATATTTCCGCGGCGCAATGGGTGGGCGAAACGGTGTTGCGCGGGCGCACCGTGCTGGCGGTTGCCGGCACTCACGGCAAAACGACAACAGCATCTTTGCTGGCATGGATTTTGACCCGTGCAGGTTTATCGCCCGGTTTTTTATTGGGCGGCATGTCGCCCAATTTTGGGGTGTCGGCACAGCTGGGACAGCCGCCGTTTTTTGTGATTGAAGCGGATGAATATGACACTGCTTTTTTTGACAAACGCCCCAAGTTTATGCACTATTCCCCGACTGCCGCATTGCTCAGTAATTTGGAATTTGACCACGCGGATATTTACGACAGCATCGGCGACATCATGCGGCAGTTTCATTATTTACTGCGGCTGCTCCCGCCCAATGGTGTGGTTGTGGTGCCGGCGGGTGATGACAAGATAGCGGCGGCATTGCAGATGGGGGTGTATTGCCCGACACAGACTTTTGGCGATGGCGGCTTGTGGCAATGGCGGCGATATGATGATAATATAGCGATTGTGTATGACGATAAAGAAATGTGTCGCTTTGTGCCGCCTTTGGCGGGAGCGGCAAACCGCGATAATATTTTGGCGGCGGCAGCGCTGGCGTCTTTTGCCGGGGTCAAAGCGGAATTAATCGGCGATTATTTGCTGGACTTCCAACCGCCGCTGCGCCGTTTGCAGACCATCGCAAACATTGGCGGTATGGTGCTGGTTGACGATTTTGCTCATCATCCGACTGCTTACCGCGTCAGTTTGCAGGCGCTTGCCGAGCGTTATCCCGCGCGGCGTTTGCTGGCGATATTTGAGCCGCGCTCCAACACCATGAAAGCCGGCGTGCTGGCCGCGGATTTGGCGGGATCTTTGACCGCCGCCGACCGCATTATTGCCGTCGGGACGCAACCGTGGCTAACGGAAGCATTGTCGCCTTTGGGCGGCAAAGCGCAAGTGTGCGAAAACACTGAAGCAGCGTTGACGGCGTTGCGGCAAGAAGTGCATGATAATGATTGCGCGCTTTTTATGTCTAATGGTGATTTTGACGGACTGCCGCAGAAGTTAGCGGCGGCGTTGGGCAAATGATCACACCGCCAGTGCTCACGGCGACGACGGTGCGCGCTGGCCAGGCACACATCGCCGCCGCCGACAAAGTCATGGCAAAATTAATGGCGGCGCATCCGGTTTGCAAACTGTCGCGCGCCGAGCCGCCTTTTCACACTTTGGCCGTTTCCATTATTAATCAGCAGTTATCGCAAAAGGCGGCGGACAGTATCGAGCGGCGCGTGCAGGAGCTTATCCCGACACCGTTTGCGCCGCAAGACTTGGCGGAGTTATCACCAGACAAATTGCGCGCGGCGGGTTTGTCGGGGGCCAAGGTGCGTTATTTGGGCGGCTTGGCCGCAGCGGCATTGGACGGGCGTTTAGAAAAATCGGTGTTGCGGCGCTTAGACGATGAGGCGGTTATTGCGCGGCTGACGGAATTGTCCGGCGTAGGGCAGTGGACGGCGGAAATGTTTTTGATGTTTTGCTTGCGCCGTCCCGATGTGTTGTCGTTGGGAGACGCTGGTTTGCTGCGGGCTGCCAAGCGGCTATACGGTGACGGTGACGCCGCCCAAATTTTGCAGCGGGTGGCGCAAAAATGGCGACCTTACCGCACCATTGGCTGCTGGCATTTATGGCGTTCTTTGGATGGCTAAGCGGCGGCGGTAAAAATTATTTGCCGCATAAATGGAAATAGCCTGGAATAGGATATAATGACGCCATAGTGGAGGTTTTGATTGAGTAATTTTTTTGCACCCATGGAGTAATGATGATGAAAGCATGTATATTTTTAGACGGCGAAAATTTTCGTCATAGTTTAACCAAACTATTCCCGGAGTCATTTAATCCGCTGGATTATTTGCCCAAAGATGCCGATTGGACTGGCTTTTTTGATTGGGTGGCGGAAGAGTCGATGCGGGAAGCGGGAATGCACAATGGCCGCCGCCTTCGCACGTATTGGTATGTGGTGGAAGAAATTGACACCTGGCCGCCGGTGATTAGCGGCAAACACTTTGACCGCAACACTTTTGAGAGACGCCATAAAAAAGACTTGGAGCAGCTGGTGGTGCGGACTGGCGATTTTGAGGATTCCATTGATGAATTACTGATGCGCAAGCAAAGCATCATCAATCGTTTTGACGGCTGGCACACCTTTCAGCGGGGCATTGTCAATCGCCATAACCGCATAGAATTTCGCCGCTCCGGTTCCATTACGTACAATTTATTTTATAAAACTTTTGGCCATGAAAAAACGGTGGATGTGCACATGGCGCTGGACATGGTGAAGTTGGCGGGCATTTATGATGTTTGCCTGATTATGTCGGGCGACCAAGATTACACGCCGGCGGCGGAAGCCGCCAAGGATATGGGCAAATTGGTTTGCAATGTTTCTTTTGCCACCCGCGAACATGGATATTTAACCAACGTCACGCGCCGTTTGAATGAAGTCGCCGATTGGAATTTTACGGTGCCGTTTGAGCAAATGTGCAAATTTATGCAAATGGAAGATCGCTGATTTTATAACACCAAACTATTGCCCTCGGCGGCAATAATACTGTCCTTGCTTTGCCCGCCGCCCAATTTTTCCCCGTGTTATAATGCGGTTATGCCGCCCGCCATTCCCGCCCGCCATCGTCTTATTGTGGCATTGGATCTGCCCAATGCCGCGACTGCGTTGCAGCTGGTGGACGCCATCGGTGATGCCGCGGTTTTTTATAAAGTCGGCTTAGAATTATTCGCCGCCGGCGACGGGCGGCAGTTGGTGGACACCCTAAAAAAACGCGGCTTGTTTGTCTTCGCGGATCTTAAATTATTTGATGTGCCGGAAACGGTGGCACGGGCGACCGCGCAAATTGCCGCATCGGGAGCGGATTTTTTAACCGTACACGGCGACGATTCAATCATGGCAGCGGCCGTGGCGGCCAAAGGCGACACCTTAAAAATTCTTGCGGTTACCGTATTAACCAGTTTGGACAATGACGATTTACACAGTTTAGGTTTTGCCGTGAGCGCGCAAGAATTGGTTTTATCACGGGCACAGCGGGCGGCGGCCGTGGGTTGTGATGGGGTGGTGTCATCTGGCTTGGAGGTGGCGGTTTTGCGGCGCGCTGGTGGTTCGGATCTCACTTTGGTGACGCCCGGCGTGCGGGCCGCGCCCAAAATGGATGACCAAAAACGAGTGTCGACACCCACAGAAATTATTCATGACGGCGGCGATTATTTGGTGGTGGGACGCCCTATTCGTGACGCCGATTCTCCGCGCCAAGCGGCGCAAGCGATGCAAAAAGAAATAGCCGCCGCCTTATCATCTATTCCAGCGACACCAACATGCGGGGCAAAGAATTCTTAACGTTCATTAGCGGCGGTTGTCGGGTGGCGGCGAGTTTTTTTGCCGCGCCGCCATCTTTGCCGCTTTTACGGTCGCAGGGGTTGGAAATTATTGAACTTCGCTTGGATTTGGCGGCGGTCAATCATTTTGACGAAGCGCGGCGGTTATTGGCTTATTTTGCTGGTTGGCCGGTCATTGCCACCGTGCGCGCAGCATGGGAAGGCGGGCAATGGCGCGGTGATGAAGCGGCAAGGATTAGACTATTGCAAGATATTGCCGCTTTTGTGAGTGCCGCAGATGTGGAATTAGCGACCGACAATCGGCGGGAAATTATTAAATCAATCAAGGCAAGCGGGGCGGCGGCGATTGTGTCGCAGCACAATTTTGCCGGGATGGATGATATGGCAAGCATGACCACAGCGGCGGCGGCCGCTTTTGCTGACGGCGCCGATGTTTATAAAATTGCCGTCACGGTGACCAATGATGAGGATGTGGCGGTTTTGGCGCAATTTGCGCAGCAACAGGATAAGCCTTGCATTGTTATCGGCATGGGCGACAATCAATCCGCTCGTCATGCTCGCCAAACCCTGCCCGCCCAAGGTTCGGCGATAGCATTTGCCGCCGCGGTGCAAAAAACGGCCCGGGGGCAGTTATCTTTATCAGAAACAGCGCAAGCCGTCCGCACGGCAAGGGCGCAATCACCGGCCGCGGGTCCTTAATTTTCCAGACAACAGGCGCGAATGGCGTCTATTTGTGCGCGCTGGTGCGGTTGCAGTTGTTGTCCTGTGGTTGCCATAGAATCGGCAAACGGATTGGGCACACCGGTTTTAATGCCCGATAATTCTTCCATCACCGCCAAACCGCAATATGGCACAAAAGGCGGCGAATAGCCCCCTTCATGACACATCACCACGCGCCCCTCGCAGCATTCATCGGCAATGGCGAGTAATTGCGCGGTCATGGCGGCAAAGGTCTCAGGCATGCACATCATGCGCGCCAGCGGATCCAGGATACCCGCATCAAAACCGCAGGAGACGGTGATAAGGTCAGGCTGAAAACGCCGCAAGGCGGGAGCGACAATTTCTGCAAACGCCGCCAAATAAGCGCCGTGTCCGCTGCCGGCGGGCAGGGGAATATTAATGTTGCCGCCGCCGGCGCCGCGTTGTTCCATGCCGCCGGAGTCGGCGGGAAAACAGCCGTCTTGGTGCATGGAAACGGTGAGCACCGAAGGGTCGTCATAAAAAATTGCTTCAGTGCCGTTGCCGTGGTGCACGTCCCAATCCACATTGGCGATTTTGGCGACGCCCCATTTTTCTTTGGCGTGCAGGATAAGCAAGGCGACATTATTAAATAAGCAAAAGCCCATGCCGCGCGCCGGCAGGGCATGGTGTCCGGGCGGGCGCACCAAAGCATATGCGTTGTGCACCGTGCCCGACATGACGGCATCGCCGGCGGCCAGCGCACCGCCAGCGGATAGTTTGGCAATTTCATAACTGCCCCGTCCAAAAGGTGCATCATCGCCGCCATTACCGCCGCCGGCGGCGCTTTGGCGGCAAATCTCGGCGATATAATTTTTATCATGCGCGCGCGCAAGCTCTTCTTCAGTGGCATAGCGCGGTTTGACGGCGACGAGCGAATCCAATAATCCGCTGACTTCCAGCAAATTACGAAACCGTCTTTTGGCGTCGGCATTTTCTATATGCTGATACGGTTCCACCGTCAGACTGGGCGGCACTTCGCAAGCGGCGCTGCCGGTGTCATGCCACATATATAACTCATGAAATACAAAGCCTGTTTTACGCATTGTTTGCTCCTTTACAATTTGGATTTGCTGTTTATGCCGTTATCAGCAAAGACCAAGCGGATAAACAGTTAACCGCCGGGTCAGCGGCGACCATGATTTTATCATCCGTTTGTCGCCGCAGAAGTTTTGCCCTTGGTTAGGCTTTGTCGCCGTAAGAAGTAATGTGTTCGGCCAGCCGCTCATGGCTGCCATAGATGAAATGCCGTGACATGTCTTCATCATAACGGCTCGCCGGCGGGCATCGCCCCATGGCTTCGGCGACTTCGCGGATATAAATCGGCACCGCCCCGCAGCACACGCCCAAATAACGCACATTCATGCCCCATGCTTCTTCGGCAAAAGCGCGAATTTCATAACGATTGCATGACATCGGCTCCAAGGCCGTGGGAAAAGGACGACCATGCGGAGAAGGGCAGGAGCAGCCGTTGTTATCGGGCAAATTGAAAAATGTCGGGCTTTCTTCGCTGGTGCGAAAAGTAATCGGCAGTGCCGCAACATGACCGCTGAGGCGGGCGCGTATTTGGCGAATGTAGGGCATCATGGTGGCGGGACCGCGAAAGCAATTCATACCAGTTACCGTCGCTCCGCGCTGCTCCAACTCGGCGCACGTGTCGACAACGTCCCAATCATCACGCATTTTATTTTCACCCATGGGCGAGATGGTGACCACTGCCGGTAACCCGCTTTGTTTAATGGCATCCAAGGCGGCAAAGGCTTCTTCGGCATAATAAAAAGTTTCGCCAATAATAAAATCGGCGCCGGCGTCAGCAGCCCAGCCAATCATTTCATCAAACATGGTGCGGGCTTCCCGCTGCGCTTTTTTGTCTTCGGGATGCCATACATTGGTGTTGGAGATGTTGCCGGCAAACAAGTTCGGCTCGGTCTCCGCTGGCACCTCATCGGCGACCTCTTTGGCGATCTGCAATGCCGCTTTATTGAGTGGCTCCAACAGGTCTTCTTTGCCCAGCACGCGCATTTTTTCGCGGTGGCCGTTATAGGTGAAGGCCTGCACAACATCGCTGCCGGCATGTTGAAAATCTTTGTGCAAAGCACGCAGAGCCTGCGGGTTTTCCAAAGCCACTTCCGGCACAAAAGCGCCCGATGCCATATAGCCCCGCCGTTCAATTTCAAATAAGAAACCTTCGGCACATAAGACGCCGCTTTCATCTAAGCGCTGGGATAAATTTCTTTTATTCATAACAACTCCTTTTTTTGGTTTCATAATGCCCATAAATTATAACAAAAATAGTTATTGTTTATGGGTTTTGCCGTCAATTTCAGCCATTATTATTGCATATATTAATCTTGTTTGCGCTACGGTATTTAAGATAAATTTGCTGGTCGCTGAGGGTTTTACCGTCGCCATCTTATTTTTTCGCTTTGCCGCTACGATTTTTCTGGCACTTGCCAGCGGCGTTTGGCTTCGATCACATCTGGAAGTGTGCGCAAAACCGACAATAACCGCTCCAACTCGGCCAATGACGGCACTTCAACAATGGTTTCCATTTGAATGGAATCATGCGTCAGCGCCCCCGCGCTAAAATTGAAAGTCACCATGTTAACGCCTAAGTTGCTGATTGTCGACGACACCACCGCCGCCAAACCCGCGCGGTTGCGGCACTCCAAAGAAATGGCGCTGTGGTGCAAAACGCCCGCCGCTTTGTCGCTCCAAGCGGCGTCTATCCATTTCTCAAAACGGCGACCCGGGGCGGCTTGCGCCATAGGGCAGCGGTCGGCGTGCACCACTAAACCGTGATTTTTTTGCATAATCCCCACAATCGACTCAAAGGGTAAGGGATAGCAGCAAGACGGCAGCTTAATGGCGGCCGAACCCGCTCCCGAAATGAGCAGCGGGCGCAGTTTGGCATTTTTATCCTGCCGCACGCGGCGGCGCAATAATCCGCGCGCCGCAATATCCGGCATCACTTTGCCCATGCCCAAGGCGGCATATAAATCTTCTCGCTGCTTCATGTTATTGGCGCCCAAAAAAGATCGCCAGTGTTCCTCGGTAATGTCATCGGGTTTTTCGTCACTGATTTTTAGCAGCGCGTTTTTGAGTAATTTTTGTCCCAATGATGCTGAATCTTCGTGGCTAATCATGCTCAGTTTATGCCGAATGTGTGACCGCGCCCTGGCGGTTTTGGCAAAATTTAACCAATGAGGCAGCGGCATAATATGTTCATTTGCTTTGACCTCCACGTGGTCGCCGGAGCGTAGCCGCGTAGAGATGGGCATGATGGCGCCGTTGACTTCGGCTTTTTCGGCGTGGTTGCCGATGTCGCTGTGAATGGCATATGCAAAGTCCAAGGCCGTGGCGCCCGCCGGCAGTGCCACCGCATCCCCGTCTCGCGTCAACACATAAATCTCTCCCGGTGATAACTCCACTTTGACATATTCCATAAACTCGCCCGGGGCGGTGTTTTCCGCGTGTAATTGCACCAGTGATGACAGCCGTTTGAGCGCTTCACTCTGCGAATCTTCCACCGCTTCCAGTGGCTTCTTATAGCGCCAATGAGCGGCCAAACCGTGCTCCGCCACCTCGTGCATGCTTGCGGTGCGGATTTGTATTTCCACCCGAATTTGTTCGCGCGTTATCAATGCCGTGTGCAATGACTGATAGCCGTTGGATTTGGGCATGGCGATGTAGTCTTTAAATCTGGTGGGCACTGGGGTAAATTTTTCGTGCAGGGCGCCTAAGGCCAGATAGCAGGTGATGCGGTCGTTGACAATCAAGCGAAAGCCAATGAGGTCTTCCACTTGGGCAAAAGACAAGCGCTGCTTATCCATTTTGTCATAAATGCTGTGTAAATTTTTGCGCCGCTTTGCCAGATTCCCGATAATTTGATATTTGGCCAAGGCTTCGTTAATGGCCTTTTCCGTGCGCCCAATGACATTGCGGCTGTTCGCTTTGGAATTGTTGAGCGCTTTGGACAAGACGCGATAGCGGTGTGGGTGCAGGCAGCGAAAAGAAAGATTTTGCAGCTCATCGCTGAGCGGTGAAAAACCCATGCGCTCGGCAATGGGGGCATAAATATTCAGTGTTTCACGGGCGATGCGCCGCCGCCGCTCGGCGTCTCCGATGGCGCCCAAGGTGCGCATGTTGTGCAGACGATCGGCAAGCTTGATGAACATAACGCGCCAGTCATCGGCGGCGGCGAGTAAAATTTTGCGAAATGTCTCGGCTTCCTGAGCGCGCCGATCGATGCCTTCAATGCGGTCAATTTTGGACAGCCCATCCACCAGAAGGGCGACGGTGCCGCCAAATGCTTCGCGCACTTGCTGGATGCTGACCGGCGTGTCTTCCACCACATCATGCAGCAGGGCGGCTTGAATGGCTTCACCGCCAAAGCTCCAGTCGGCGAGGATGTCGGCAACCGCAAGCGGGTGTTGAATGTATGGCTTGCCGCTGGCGCGCACCTGCCCCAAGTGGGCGTTGCTGCTGTAGCGATAGGCTTTGTCGATGTCGCGCAAGCTGTCCTCGGGCAAATAGGCGGACAATTTGCGCTGCAAAGCAGCGACGCCGCTCACGGCATCAGGATTCCGATTTTAGCGGCTCCACAACATATGCACCGGCGGCGACTTCACGCAAGGCCACAATAATCGGGCGATCATTGTTTTCGGGCACTTGTGCGTCACCTCGCCGCAAAATATTATGGGCACGCTGTGCCGCATGATAGGCAAGGTTAAAATGATTGGGACATTCTTCCAAACAATCAGCGATTGTGGTTCGAGACATGGTTGCTCCTTTGCTATTAAAATTAAATGCGGCGGCTTGCTGCCGGCCAACAGTGAGAATTATCGGGCGACAAAATCATCAGCATTGTTTATCATGCTCGATTATATCGCCGGTCATGGCGGCAACCGATATATTTTTATCTTTTGCGGCAATAATGTCAATAGTTTTGGCAATGGCGCAGCGCAGGTTGTCATTGATGATGACATGGTCATATTTTTGCGCCTCCTGCATTTCACTATCTGCGCGCGACAGGCGAAGAGCGATGGCTTGCGGTGAATCGGCGGCACGCGCGCGCAGCCGCCGCGCTAAATCTTGGAGGGACGGCGGACGGATAAAAATCAGCGTTGCCGCCGGTATCTGCTTTTTAACCTGCAATGCCCCCTGCACATCAAGCTCCAGCACCAAGCGAGTATTGGCGGCTAACTGCTGCTCCACCCAGCGGCGGGCGGTGCCGTAAAAATTGCCAAAAACTTCCGCCCATTCCAAAAACTCGCCGCGGTCGCGCATTCGCATAAATTCCGCTTGGTCAATAAAGAAGTATTGCTCGCCGTTTTTTTCGCCGAGGCGCGGCGCGCGGGTGGTGTATGACACCGCCACGCGGACAATATTTTGCTTTTGCAAAAAATTGGTGATGGTGGTTTTGCCGGTGCCTGAGGGCGCCGAGACCACAAAAAGGCCTCCCACCGGGCGGGTATTATGTGGCAAGAAAGAATCTTTCATTTGTCAATTTTGGAGCAATGCGGGATAATAACACTTTTAACCATGCTTTTGATTCCTTCCATTCGCGGAATGCGCGATTTATTACCCGCTGACGCCGACCGCTGGCATGAGGCGGAGCGCGTCTCCGCCGCCTGTTTTCGCCGTTATGGTTATGGCGAAATTCGCACGCCAATCTTGGAACATGCAGAATTGTTTCGCCGTCAATTAGGCGAAGACAGCGACATTGTGCAAAAAGAAATGTACGAATTTACCGATGTCAACGGAGATTGTTTAACGCTGCGTCCGGAGGCGACCGTGTCAGTGGTGCGGGCGCTGGCGCAAAGCGGAATGCGGCGCGGCGAGCTGGCGCGGGTGTGGTACGGCGGCCCCATGTTTCGCCGCGAACGCCCGCAAAAGGGGCGGTATCGGCAGTTTTGGCAGCTGGGCGTGGAAGCCCTTGGCGCAGCGGATGCCGCCCTTGACGCCGAACAAATTATTATGCTCAGCAGTTTGTGGGAGGAGTGGGGCATTAAAGATAAATTATCGCTAACCATTAATAATTTGGGTTTGCCCGCGGAACGGGCGCGTCATCGGCAAAAATTGCGCGATTATTTTCGTCATCACGCCGCCGCTTTGGAGGAGTCGGCGCGCGCCAGAATTGACGGCAACCCGCTGAGGATTTTGGACAGCAAAGATGCGAAGACGCGCGAGATAGCGGCGGCGGCGCCTCAGCTGAGCGAGGAATTAGGCGAAGAATCGCGCGCCCACGTGGAGGCGGTCAAAAACATGCTGGAAGCGGTCGGCATTGAATTTATGGCAGACGCAAC
Source organism: Gammaproteobacteria bacterium (assembly GCA_051009095.1). Classification (GTDB taxonomy): domain Bacteria; phylum Pseudomonadota; class Gammaproteobacteria; order Tethybacterales; family Persebacteraceae; genus Doriopsillibacter. Next base: position 10,439 of record JBPCWX010000033.1, read on the forward strand.
CCTGGTGCGCGGTTTGGATTATTATAATTTGACGGTGTTTGAATGGACGGTGCGCGGTGATGAAAGACGGCAAAATGTGCTGTGCGGCGGCGGGCGTTATGATGGCTTGGCGGAACAAATTGGCGCGCCGCTCCTGCCCGGCTGCGGCTTTGCGCTGGGCTTGGATCGGCTGATGCCGCTGTTGTCAGAAGCACCGCCGCCGCCGCCCCTTTGCTATCTGGCGGTTGTTGGCGGCAGCGCATCCTATTGCACGGTGGCGGCGGAAAATTTGCGGCGGGCGGGGGTGTCAGTTTGGCGTCATGCCGGCGGCGGCAATTTAGCGCGGCAGCTAAAAAAAGCGGATGCCATGCGCACGCCGCTGGTCGCCATGGTGGGCGGAGACGAAGAAGCGGATAATACGGTAACGCTCAGGCGTTTAGAAGACGGCGCACAACAAAAAGTGCCGCTGGCGACGGTGGGAGTGACGGCGGCGCGGTTGATTGGATTAGAATCGGACAATACATTATCATAGCCAGCAAAAGGAGAAACCATGGCAGATTTTGATGAAGAAACACAGGCGCGGCTGCATGATTTTTGGAGCCGCTTTAAGTACCATTTGATTGGCGGATTGCTGATGATTTTGGCGGCAGTGGCCGGCTTGTCTTATCAAACGGCGACCAATGAAACGCAGCGGCGCATCATCGGCAATACTTTGTATGACGTGATTCGCGCCGCCGAAGACGGCGACTTGGCGGCGGCGGAAGAGGCATATGCCTCCATTGACACCGAGCATTTTGCCAGTGCGCGTCATGTCGCCGCATTTGTGCTGGCGTCTTTACAGGTTTATAGCGGCAGTGGCGAGCGGGCGCAGCAAAATTTGCGCGAGGTGCTGGCGCGGGAAAATGACGGCGGCTTACGGTCATTGGCGGCGTTGCGCGTGGCGGAATTGCTGATTAATGACGGCCAAGCGGAAGACGCGCTGGAGGTGCTGGATGACCATGCGCCGGCGGGCGGGCAGATGCAGATGTTGTTTGCCGAGCGGCGCGGCGATGCGCATTTTGCCGCCGGGCGACCGCTGGCGGCGCGCGATGAATATAACAGCGCTTTGCAATTAGCGGCCAGCAATTCCTATCAGAGATATATCCCCATTCTCAACATTAAAATCGGCGCAGCCCTGTCGCAAAAAGTGGATATTCCCGCCGATGATATTGACGACAGCGACCTTGACGGCGGTGATGTTGACGGCGGTGATGCCGAGGTGATGACAAACGCACCCTCAGCGGCGGAATCCTCCGTCACCCTTGAAGAGTCCGCCGCTGATAACTGAGCCCGCGCCCGATAATTTTGCGGGCGATAAATTACGGCAGCACGTCGAGTCCGCGAATATCTTTACCGCCGTGGCGCCGCAGGCGGATGTCCGCTTGTTCTTTGTGCGCCGCCATTCCTTCCAGCGCGCACAAGCGGGAACAATATTCGCCCAGCATGACGCTTGCCTGCGGGGTGGTGATGCGCTGATAAGTGCAGGTCTTTAAGAATTTGCCCACCCACAGCCCGCCGGTATAGCGCGCGGCGCGGCGGGTCGGCAAGGTGTGATTAGTGCCGCTGACTTTGTCGCCATATGACACATTGGTTTTATCGCCCAAAAAAAGCGCGCCATAATTGGTCATTCGCTGCAAAAAGAAATCCGGCTCACGCGTCATCACTTGCACGTGTTCCGAGGCGATGCGGTCGGCTTCCGCCACCATCTCCAAGTCGGTGTCGCACAAGATAATCTCGCCAAAGTCTTGCCAGGCGCGGGCGGCTATGGCGGCGGTAGGCAGCAGGGTTAATTGCCGCTCAATTTCCGCCGGCGTTGCCGCCGCCAGTTTTTCGCTGGTGGTGAGCAATATGGCGGGAGAGGTGGGCCCGTGTTCGGCTTGTCCCAGCAAATCGGCGGCGGCTAATTCGGCGTCGCAGGTGTCATCGGCAATGACCAGGGTTTCGGTGGGACCGGCGAATAAATCCAGCCCGACATCGCCAAATAATTGCCGTTTGGCTTCGGCGACAAAGGCATTGCCGGGACCGGCCAGCATATCCACCGCCTCACCGCCCAAGGCGCCAAAGGCCAAGCCGGCGATGGCCTGAGCGCCGCCCGCGCAATAAATTTCATCCGCGCCGGCCAGCGCCATGGCGGCGACAATCCGCGGCGATGGCGCATTATTGAGCGGCGGTGAACAGGCGGCAACGCGCGACACGCCGGCAACCTTGGCGGTTATGATGCTCATATGGGCGGAGGCGATGAGCGGATATTTACCGCCCGGGATATAACAGCCGACATTGCGCACGGGAATATGGCGGTGTCCCAAAATCACGCCGGGCAGGGTTTCCACTTCCAGCGGGCTCATGCTTGCCATTTGCGCGCGGGCAAAGTTTCTTATCTGCGTCTGCGCAAACAAAATATCTTCGCGCGCCTGGGCGGGCAGCGTGTCGACGCATTGTTGAATGTCGCTGTCGCTCAGGCGAAAAGAGGACGGCTCCCATTGGTCAAACTGGCGCGAATATTTGCGGACGGCTTCTTCGCCGCCGCTGCGCACTTCCTCCAATACTGTACTGACCATGTCGCGCACTGCCGCATTATTCGGCGCGCTGCCGGTGGCTTGTTTCATCTGCTTAATCATGTTATCTCCGGGCAATTACAAAAAAGGTTATGGGCGGGATTATAGCAGGCGACCGGACAAATAATTTATTCTGGCGCAATACATTAAAACAGCGTTTTGCGGACGGGGAATCTGCAAGCGTTTGGGAATGAGATTAATTAATTCTCACCCCCCGCACTTGTGGGGGGGTGAGATGATAGATGAGCGGGGGTGAGATTAATTAATGGAATCTGCAACTATGACTTCAAGCGCATATTTTTCGGGTCGTACAAAGGACGCAAAGAGGCAATGGCGGCATGTCTCTCGCCTTCTATTTCAATTTCATAAACTGATGATAATAATGACTGGTCGCTGTCTTCCGCCGCGCGCGGCACATAACCCAAACCAACCGCCGCCCCAATACCATGCCCATAATTACCGCTGGTCAAATAGCCAACCACCTCGCCATCCCGCACAATCGGTTCGTGGTGATGCAAAAGCGGCGCGGCATCGGCTAACTTAAATTGCAATAAACTGCGCGATAATTGCCCTTTGCCCAGCACCGCCTCGCGACCCATAAAATCGCCCAAGGAAGACCGCGGTTTTTCCGTTTTGACGGCAAAGCCCAAGCCAGCTTCCAAAACATGATCATGGGGCGTTATGTCATGGCCAAAATGACGAAAGCCCTTTTCCAAGCGGCAAGAGTCCAAGGCGTGCAAGCCGCACCACCGTGCCGGCGAATCCGCCGCCATTAATGTGTCAAACAAATGCGCCGCCATATCCGTGCCGACATGCAACTCCCACCCCAGCTCGCCGGCAAAAGATATGCGATGCGCCCGCACCGTCGCATAACCGATTTCCACCTCTTGCATGGTGGCGAAAGGAAAAGATTCATTCGCCAAATCATCACCCCCCAAAAAAGCGGACAAAAACGCCCGCGCCTGTGGTCCGGTCACCAAGATAACCGCCTCCATTGCCGTTATATCGAGGGCGACGCACCGCGCCTCTGGCGGGAGGTGCCGCCGTATCCATGCCAAGTCGTGCCGCACCGCCGCCGCCGGCGTGTGCAGCAAAAAATCATCACCGCTGAGGCGGGTGATGGTGAGGTCGGATTCAACGCCGCCGTCTTGGTTGAGAAAAGGCGTGTAAATAATGCGCCCCGGCGCAATCGCCGCATCATTGGCGGCCAGCCGCTGCAAAACGGCTTCGGCATCTGCCCCGCACACGCGAATTTTGCCAAAGCTGCTTAAATCAAAAAGCGCCACGTCGCGGCGCGCCGCCAGATGCTCGGCGGCTTGACAACCAAACCAGTTTTGCCGTCCCCATGAATACTCATATTGCGCGGTTTTGCCCGCCGCCACATCCGCCGCCGATAAAAACCAGTTGGCGCGCTCCCAGCCCGCCAATTCGCCAAAACATGCGCCCCGTGCCGCCAATCTGTCATGCCACGGCGAACGCCTGAGACCGCGGGAGGTGACATATTGCCGATAGGGGTAATGGTCGGCATACAGTAGCCCCAAGGTTTCGCTCACGCGCTTTTGTAAATACTGGCGGTTGCGCTGAAAAGGCATCATGCGGGAAATATCCACCTCCCACAAATCCAATGGCGGTCTGCCGTCATTCATCCAAGCGGCCAGCGCCATGCCCGCTCCGCCCGCCGATTGAATGCCCACAGAATTGAAACCAGCGGCGACAAAATAATTTCTTAACTCAGGCGCTTCGCCTAATAAATATCGGTCATCCGGCGTAAAACTTTCCGGCCCGTTAAAAAATATCTGCGCTCCCACAGTTTGCAAAATCGGCAGCCGCGCCATTGCTTTTTCCAACACCGGCGCGAAATGCTCCCAATCTTCGGGCAGCGTGGCAAAGGCGAAATCATCGGGGACGCCCCGCATTCCCCACGGTTTCGCGTGCGGCTCAAAAGCGCCCAGCAAAATTTTGCCGGCGTCTTCCTTGTAATATGACCATTCATCGGGCACGCGCAAGATGGGCAATTCGGGCAGCCCCGGCAGCGGCTCGCTGACAATGTAAAAATGCTCGCAAGCATGCAGTGGCACGGCAACACCGCTTTGCCGCCCCAGCTCATGCGCCCACAAACCGGCGGCATTCACCACATAATCGGTGCGCACTGTTCCCGCTGCGGTCATCACCCCAGTGACGCGCCCATTTTCCTGCAAGACCGATTGGACGGAGACGCCTTCCATAATCTTTGCGCCGGCAAGTCGCGCCGCCTTCGCCAAAGCGAGGGTGATATTGACCGGATCACCTTGGGCGTCATCGGGCAGCCAGATGCCGCCGATGATGCCATCGGTGCTGAGGCCGGGATAATAGCGGGCAATGTCGGCGGCGGACACTTCTTCGGCGGGCGCGCCAAAGGCTTTCGCCGTACTGACGGCGCGGCGAAATTCGCGCATGCGCTCAGGGCTCAGGGCGACGCTGAGGGCGCCGCGCTTTTTGTAGCCGATGTTGATGCCGGTTTCTTTTTCCAAGGCAAGATATAAATCATGGCCATAATTGACGAGGTCGGTCATGCTTTTGCTGGCGCGCAGTCGGGGCAGCAAGCCGGCGGCATGCCAAGTTGTGCCGCATGTTAGCTGCTGCCGTTCCAGCAGCAAAACACTCCAGCCAAGTTTGGCGAGATGATAAGCGGCGGAGCAGCCAACAATGCCGCCGCCGATAATCACAGCATCCGCCTGAGAAGGAATTTGCCCGGTCATTGGGCGATTATAAGACAAAAAACACTAAGGGGGGATTTTTGCGGACGCGGATTAAATTGGCTCAGTGGGCGAGCGTTTTTATGAATGCGGCAAAGTTATTGTCATCATTTTGCCGATGGACAACTTGCCGTTTATGATTATGGTATAGAATCCTTTGCCATGAATAATAGCCCCGATATTATCCCGCTGTCATCATTGGGAATGGATGATGTCGCCCGCGTTGGCGGCAAAAACGCTTCCTTGGGCGAGCTGATTGGCGCCTTATCCGCCGCCGGGGTGCGGGTGCCGGACGGCTTTGCCACAACCGCCGATGCCTATCGCCGATTTTTGCGGCAGCACGGCTTGGCCGATAAAATTCACCAAACCATAACCGCGCTGGATGTGGAAGACACCCGCGCGCTGGCTGATGCCACCGACAAAATCCGCCGTTGGATTATGGACGCACCACTGCCTGATGATTTACAAGAAGGCATTCGCGCCGCCTATCGGCAGCTGGGCGATGCGCCTGCTGTTGCCGTGCGTTCATCGGCAACAGCGGAAGACCTGCCCGATTCTTCCTTTGCCGGTCAGCAGGAAACCTTTCTCAACATTCGCGGCGAAGATGCGGTGCTGGACGCCACCCGCCGCGTGTTTGCCTCTTTATTCACCGCGCGCGCCGTGTCCTATCGCCGCCATCGCGGTTATGACGCCGAGGATGTCGCTTTGTCGGTGGGAGTGCAGCGGATGGTGCGCAGTGATTTGGCGACCAGCGGCGTCATGTTTACCATGGATACCGAGTCGGGTTTTCAAGATGTTGTTTTTATTACCGCCGCCTTTGGTTTGGGCGAAAGCGTGGTGCAAGGCAGCGTCAACCCCGATGAATTTTATTTATACAAACCTTCTTTGCGCGCCGGGCGACAAGCGATTATTCGGCGGCGGCTGGGGAGCAAAATGGACAAATTGATTTTTGGCGGCGAGTCACGCGCCGGCGCCTCAGTCAGTCAGGTTGCCGTGCCCGAAGAAGAACGGCAGCGGTTTTGTCTGAGTGATGAAGACGCGCACAAATTGGCCAATGACGCCCTGCTGATAGAAGCGCATTATGGTCGGCAAATGGATATTGAATGGGCAAAAGATGGCGAAAGCGGGGAATTGTTTATTGTGCAGGCGCGGCCGGAGACGGTGAAATCGCGTGCCGCCGCAGTGATTGAACGCTATCAGATTATCAGCAAAGGCAATCTGCTGGCTGAAGGGCGCGCCGTTGGGCAAAAAATTGGTGTCGGTATGGCGCGGGTGGTTGCCGGCGTTGACGACATGGGGCGCGTGCAAGCCGGCGATGTGTTGATTACCGACATGACCGACCCCGACTGGGAGCCGGTGATGAAGCGGGCGGCCGGGATTGTAACGCGGCGCGGCGGACGCACTTGTCATGCCGCCATTATCGCCCGCGAGCTGGGCGTGCCGGCCATTGTCGGCTGTGGCGATTCGGTGGACCATATCGCCGATGACATCGCGGTGAGCGTGTGCTGTGCCGAAGGCGACACCGGCCGCGTTTATGCCGGCACCATGGAATATACGGTGGACAAATTTTCGCCGTCCGCCTTGCCGCCGCTACCGTTCAAGGTGCAGGTTAATATGGCTAATCCCGACTTGGCTTTTGAGTTTGCGGGTTTGCCGGTGGACGGCGTGGGTTTGGCGCGCTTGGAGTTTGTCATTGCCCGCGTCATTGGTTTTCATCCGCGCTGTGCGATAGATTTTGCCTCATTGCCCGATGAATTGCGCCAAGAAGTGGCGGCATTGTCGGCCGGCTACGAGTCGCCGCGGGAATGCTACATCAGCAAAATCACCGAAAGCGTGGCGACCATGGCGGCCGCTTTTGCTCCGCGCCCGATTATTGTGCGGTTGTCAGATTTCAAATCCAATGAATATGCCGGGCTGGTGGGCGGACGGCGTTTTGAGCCCACGGAAGAAAACCCGATGCTGGGTTTTCGCGGGGCGGCGCGATATATCAATCCGCGCTTTGCCGATTGTTTTGCCTTGGAATGCGCGGCGATGCGGCGGGCGCGTGAGGTTTTGGGAATGGACAATATTTGGCTGATGATTCCTTTTGTCCGCACCCCGCACGAGGCTGTTGCCGTGATGACCAAACTTCGTGAACTGGGCATTGAACGCGGCGACTGGAAAATTATTATGATGTGTGAAGTGCCGTCCAATGCGCTGTTGGCTGAAGAATTTTTGACGCATTTTGACGGCTTTTCCATCGGTTCCAATGACCTAACGCAAATGACGCTGGCGCTGGATCGCGATTCGGAGCTGGTGTCGGATGTTTTTGATGAGCGTAACCCGGCGGTTAAAATGATGATTTCGCGGGCGATTAAAGCATGTCAGGCGCAGGGAAAATATATCGGTATTTGCGGGCAGGCGCCGTCCGATTATCCCGATTTTGCCGAGTGGCTGGTGGCGGAAGGAATTTCGGCGGTATCGCTAAACCCCGACACCGTGATTGAAACACGCTTGCGGCTGGCCAAGCGGCAGACTTCATAAATTTGTATAATGGCAAGCGAACAATGAAAATACTTGTTAGCATAATTGCCGCCGCTTTGCTGGTGGTCGGCACGTGGTTATTAGCGGTGGGAGTAGCCCATCAATCTTCGTTTTTATCTACGCCGCTTTTTACTGTGCCTTTGGCCGAGGTGGTGGTGGAGCCCATTAAGAAAATGCCGCTGCAAAACCGCATACAGGTTGTTGGGCGGCATGGTCTGCTACCGCTGTTGGGCGGTATCGGCGGCGCGGCGGCACTGGTGGGGCTACTTATGCTGGTCTTGGTCAGCACTCGGGCGGCCAAGATGCGGACGGAAGAAAAGCCGATGATCTTGCCGCCGCTGAGAGAAAAGGCAAAAGACGGCAAGCAAACAGCGAAGAAAGACGCCGCTCAGATGGATAATGTCGCCGCCGCTGAAGAGGCTGAATGGGATAATGTGCCGTCCTTAACTGCTTTATCTCAATCGCAGATCAGTGCGGAAACATGCCATAAACTGCTGGCAAAATTCCACCCCGAATTGCATTCCTTCATCAATCTGTTCGATGATGAAGCGCTGTTTGATTTTACGCGGCATTTTTTGGCGTGCCTTATTTTGCGGCATCGGCAAAATGAAAAAGACCTTACTGCCGAGGAATTTCGCCAGCGGGAGCGGCGGCTGAATGAAGCCCAGCGCGAAACCG
>JBPCWX010000034.1:0-4875 GCA_051009095.1 Gammaproteobacteria bacterium
GGTGATGGAAAATTTGGCCGCCCAGAAGGAAAAAAGCGATTTTTTCGCCGATGAAAGGCGGGTCATATAGGCCAAAACCATTTGCGGCATGGCCACGGCAAAAAAGCCGCAGATGATGGAAAGCAAAACAGCAAGCATGATTTCAGCCCCTACTGAGCACCGCCAACGGTCAGCACTGACGCTGCTGGTTGGCTGGTCGCTGTTGCGCTTACAAAGTTATTAGACAAATACATTGGGTTAAAAATCCATTGCTCCTAAAAAGCGCCATTATATGTGAAATTTTCTTTTTTGCATACCTTTTAGTGCAAAAAACCTGTCAATCGGCGATGTGATTCTGGCGATAACTGCATCTGTCATTGCCTGCGATAATTATGAGCCGCCGTTTTTGTCAAGGATAAAAAAAGACTGCCGCTTTTGTTAGCAAGTGCAAACAAGGTATAATCCAATGATATTCCTCAAAACAGGGTGGAGACAACAATGAGCAGTCAAATGATTAAAAAATTAGGTGTGGTGGCAGTCCTGGTGATTGTTGCCGCCATTCTTTATGCTCAGTTTGGCGAGTACGCCAATTTGGACTATATCAAGCAGCAGCAGCAAAAATTCCAAGATTATTATGCCGACCATCAGGCATTGGTGCTGGTGATATTTTTTGTCGGTTATGTGGCGGTGACGGCGTTGTCCCTGCCCGGTGCGGCGATTATGACGCTGCTGGCAGGAGCATTATTCGGGTTGCTGGTGGGGGCGATTGTGGTGTCCTTTGCCAGCAGCATTGGTGCGACATTAGCGTTTTTGGTGGCGCGTTTTGTGCTGGGCGAATCGCTACAAAAAAAATACGGCGATAAACTCCAAAAAATTAACGACGGCGTCGCCCAAGAGGGCAAATTTTATTTATTCACCATGCGGCTTATTCCCGCTTTTCCTTTTTTTCTGATTAATATTTTGATGGGGTTGACCAAGCTGCCGGCCTTTTCTTTTTATTGGGTGAGTCAGTTGGGCATGCTGCCTGGCACGGTGGTTTATGTGTTTGCCGGCACTGCGCTGGCGCAAGTGGAAGGGCTGGGCGATATTCTTTCCAAAGAAATTATTATCGCTTTTGTCGCCCTGGGGCTGTTTCCGCTGGTCGCAAAAAAAGTGGTGGCATTATGCCGCCGTTCATCCATAAATTAAGACATACCGTCGATGGCGGAAAGGACATAACAATGGCAAGATATGATTACAATATGGTGGTTATTGGCGCCGGCTCGGCGGGGTTGGTCACTTCTCTGGTTGCGGCCGGAGCCAAGGCAAAAGTGGCTTTGGTGGAACGGCACAAAATGGGCGGCGACTGTCTTAACACCGGTTGCGTGCCGTCCAAGGCGCTTATTCGCACCGCTTCTTTTTTGCGGGACGCCAAACGATGTGAAAAATTGGGCATTAAAAAAGCCGAGGTGGAATTTGATTTCGCCGCGGTGATGGAGCGGGTGCAGCGTGTTATCAGCGCCATTGAGCCGCATGATTCGGTGGAACGTTACACCGGTCTGGGGGTGGAATGTATAGCCGGGCAGGCCGTCATTAAATCACCGCATGAAGTGGAAGTCGCGGGGCGTGTGCTGCGCACTCGGACGATAGTGATTGCCGCCGGCGCGCGGCCTTTTGTGCCGCCGCTCAAAGGGCTGGAAAAGACGGATTATAAAACCTCTGACACCATCTGGGAAATTCGCCAGCAGCCGCGGCGTTTGGTGGTTATCGGTGGTGGTCCCATCGGTTGCGAGCTGGCGCAGGCCTTTGCCTATTTGGGCTCCGAAGTAACGCAAATTCAAGGCGGGCCGCGCATTATGCCGCGAGAAGATCAGGACGCCACCGACCTGGTTACCGCACATTTTCGTCAGGCTGGGGTTAATCTGCTAACCAACGCCCAAGCCAAAGAAGTGGTGGTGGAAGACGGCGAAAAATATTTAATCGCTGAGCAAGACGGCAAAGATGAGCGGTTGCCGTTTGATTTGCTGCTGTTGGCGGTGGGGCGGCAGCCAAACGGTGACGCGGTGCCGGGGCTGGCCGAGTGCGGGGTCGGTGTTAGCGCGCGCGGTGTGGTGGAAGTGAATGCGCGCTTACAGACTGCGGTGCCCAACATTTATGCCTGCGGTGATATTATTGGCTCTTATCAATTCACCCACACCGCGGGTCATGCCGCTGTTTATGCCGCGCTCAATGCGCTGTTGCCGATCAAGCGCAAAGTTAACTGGTCGGTGGTGCCGTGGTGCACTTTTACGCATCCCGAAGTTGCGCGGGTGGGCTTGAATGAGCAAGATGCTGCGGCGCAAGGTATTCCGGTTGAGGTCACCAAATATGGCATTGATGATTTGGATCGCGCCATTGCTGACGAGGAGGGCGAAGGTTTTGTAAAACTGCTGACGCCGCCGGGGAGCAAAAAAATATTGGGGGTGACCATAGTTGGCGATCATGCCGGTGATTTGATTCACGAATATATTTTGGCCATGCAAAAAGGGCTGAAAGTAACCGATGTGATGGGCATGATACATATTTATCCGACGTTGGCGGAGTCCAGCCGTTTTGTCGCCAGCGAATGGTTTAAGGCGCACCAATCGCCTCTTATCGGCCGCCTGAGTGAGTGGATTAATCGGCGCGCGCGAGGATAGTTTGTCCGCTCCGCGATAAAAGCCGCCCACTGCAAATATGCGCCTTGGACGTTTTATTGATTGCCCGATTTTATAAGCGCGGTTATGACTGCGGCATTGATTAACGGCGGCAGCGGACAAACGCGCTAATCATCGGTATTTTTGAGTAATACACGGCGAATCGAGGCTTCCGTCACTTCGCTGATCTCAAAGCGAAAGCCGTTAATATTCACGCAAAAAAGGCCGTCTGGAAAATCGCCCAAAGTTTCTAAAATCAAGCCGTTCACATTGGTGGCTGAAGTGTCTTCGGGTAAGGACAGATGGGGGAATAATTCCTCCAAACGTAGCAGCGATAAATCGCCGGTTAATTCAAAATTACCGTTTTCATCGGTGCTGAGCGGTGTGTCCCTGCCGATAATGGTGTCGGCAAAATCGGCGGCGGTGACCATGCCGACTACGCGCCCGGCGCCGTCCACCACTAAGGCGGCGCGTGTTTTGTTTTTGCGCATGGATTCCAGCTGATGCAAAGCGCCGGCGGCGGCGGGTAAAAACATCGGCGGCTCGAAGGGCAGCAGGCTTGCCTTGACGGTTTCGGCGCCTTGGTCGGCGGCTTGCTGGGCGGCGCGCAGAGTGTCAATAAATCCGCAGGCGCGGTCCAAATTGCCGTTATATGCGGGCAGTTTGGAATGACGAGAAGACAGAATCAGAGGGCGTGTTTTGTCATCACCGTCTTGCAGATTAATGCCTTCAATCGCCGGGCGGGGGGTCATGATTTTTTCCACCGGCAAATCGCCGATATGCAGGGCTTGTTCCGCCATTTGATATTGTTTGTGTTCGGTTTCGTGCCGTTGTCGGCGGGCGGTGCGGGCGGCGTTGCGAAGTTCGCGCGGCGACATGGCGGTGTGCAGGATGTTAATGTCGCGGACGCCGCACAGCAGCAAAATGCCGCGGGCGAAAAAATTGGCGATGACAATCACCGGATAAAAAACAGTGAGCAAAATGCGCAAAGGGACTGCGCAAAACAGGGCAATATTTTGGGCATGGCGCACGCCGATGACTTTGGGGGAGATTTCACTGATGACCAAAATAATAAAGGCGACGGCAAAAGAGGAGAGCAAGGTGACCGTATCGCCGCCGCCGATGACGCGGGTGACGATGACGGCGGCAGTGGTGGCGCACAATACATTGGCGATATTGTTGAATAATAAAATGGCGGCGAGAAGCTTGTCAATGCCGCCCAATAGCTGCAGCATCAGCACGGCGGTTTTTTTGCCGGCATGTGCGCTGTGCTCCAAACGGTGGCGGTCCTGCGAGATGACGGCGGCCTCCACCATGGAAAAGACAGCGGACAAAAGCAGTCCTAAGCTAAAAAGCAGCAACAGTTGTGAGATAGTCAAATTCACGGTCAACGATTAACAATGACAATAATAAGGTGTTTTGTGATATTTTGCAAGAATTTTGCGCGGGTTTTTTGCGATTAATGGAAATTTACCCCAACCATGCCTCCGCAAATCATCGGCAGCGATTCCTCATTATCGCCGCCAATGACGGCGGTAATATGCCTGTTGTTATTTGCCACTGATTAATAAAGTCGGATAAAAAGAAGTGCAGTATAGCACGGTGGCAAGGTATAAGATTGGGCGGATTGAGAGTATTTGATGGCTATGCCTTTTTGGGGCGGGCGCCAAAAATGGCTGTTCCCAAACGGATATGAGTGGCGCCGGCGGCGATGGCTTCTGCAAAATCGCCGCTCATGCCCATGGACAGCGCATCCAATCTCAGCCCGCCAACCGCCGCCACTTCCGCTTGCAAGCTTGCCAGCGCGCGAAATGGCGCACCTTTGTCGGTGGTGCGTTCGCGCGGCATGGCCATCAACCCGCGCAGCCTCAGATTGGGCAAGGCGGCCACTTCTTGCGCCAGTGTTATCGCCGCCGCCGGCGGTGCGCCACTTTTGGCGGCGTCATCATCAATGTTAATTTGCAGCAAAATATTGAGCGGCGGCATACCTTCCCGCGCGGTGGACAACCGCTGCGCCAGCGACAATTTGTCCACCGTGTGCAGCCAGTCAAACAATCGCGCCACCTCGCGGGCTTTATTGCGCTGGATATGGCCGATAAAGTGCCACACGGCCGGGGTGTCGCCGAGTGCGGCAATTTTGGCGGCGCCCTCTTGCAGATAATTTTCACCGATGTTGGTGATGCCGGCGGCCAAAGCTTGCCGCACGGCGGCGGCATTAAAAGTTTTAGCGGCGGCGATGATC
>JBPCWX010000035.1:0-2159 GCA_051009095.1 Gammaproteobacteria bacterium
CCGCCGTCAACCGTGGATTCCAGCGGCAGATGATGTTTGACACCCAAGAGAAAATCATCTTCGCCGTGTCCGGGAGCAGTATGCACCAAGCCGGTGCCGGCTTCGGCGGTAACATGTTCGGCGAGCAATAGAGGGGCGTTGCGCTCATAAAACGGATGGCGAAAGAGCAAACCCGCCAAGGCTGCGCCTTTGACGCGGGCAACCGTCGCCGCTTTGATTTTCCAGCGGGCCAAGGAAGGCTCCCGCAAACTGTCGGCCACCATAAAATATCGCCCATCATCGGCGGCAAGCAGGGCGTAGTCCAGGTCGGGATGAATGGCGATGGCGCGGTTGGCGGGCAGGGTCCAGGCGGTGGTGGTCCAAATGACCGCGGCGACGGGCGCATTGCTGTCGCGGGCAAAGGCGCGATGAACGGCGGCGGCGTCTGCGGCGGCAAAGGCGACATCAACCGCCAGCGATTTTTGCTCTTCGTATTCTATTTCCGCTTCGGCCAGGGCGGATTGACAATCGGCGCACCACGACACCGATTTTAGGCGATGCGACACCAGCCCGCGCCGGTATATTTTGCCCAGCACGCGAATAATGCCGGCTTCGGTTGCCGCGTCCATTGTTTTATAGGGATTTTGCCAATCGCCCCAAACCCCCATGCGCATAAAGCCCTTTTTTTGGTTGGCGATTTGCGTTTCGGCATAGGCGCGGCATTGGCGGCGAAAAGCCGTGGGGTTGGTGCGGTCGCCGCCGCTTTTTTCCACTTGATGCTCAATGGGCAAGCCGTGACAATCCCAGCCCGGAATATAGGGCGCGTCATAGCCGGCCAGCGTTTTGGAGCGGACAATAATGTCTTTGAGGGTTTTGTTGACGGCATGGCCAATGTGCAGGTCACCGTTGGCATATGGCGGGCCATCATGCAGGACAAATTTTTTATCGCGCTGCTGGTGCGCCTGCCGCACCCGCGTGTATAGATTTTGCCGCTCCCATTGGGCGAGCATGGCGGGCTCACGCCGCGCCAGGTCTCCCCGCATCGGAAAAGGCGAATCAAATAAATTGAGGGTGCTGGTGTATTTTTTGTTCATAGGCAAGATTATAAATCACTCAGCGGCTGCTGTGGCTTTATAAAATGATGGGGTCGGCGGGTTGGGTTAATTTTTAGGGTGGCGGGTCAGTGATGATTCGGCGGGCGCGAAGGGAAAGGTTGAAATAAAAACTTTGTTTGGGGGTAAATTGTGCTATCATTTTAACCGGTGAAAGATTATCAGGGATTTGCATTGCAAGAGGTTTATGGTATGATTTTAATGATGAAAAAATTGATGCGCTGGTCGGGTGCTGTTTTGGCGGCGGCTGAGGCTGCGGTGGCGCGCTTTCCTCAATTATTTTTACCCCCCCCCCCCTGTTTTTTGCATAACGATATGCAAAATAGCACTGTTGCTGAGTGCTTTTGCTTGCATGCCGAGTGTCTTGGCAAATGATGTTCCAGTAGTAACTTTGCAGGCAAAGAACATTCAAGTGCATGCCGACTGGAAAGTGGTGGGCGATGATGCCGATCATTTTAGAGTGGAGGGCGGCATCTTAATGTTGCGGCCCAATATATCTGGGGTTGGATACCCTGAGGGTAATACCATAACCGCTATCGTGGAATTGCGCGATAAATTTTCGACGCTAAATCCAAGTTATGAAGATTTGACGGTGAGGGTGACGCTTACTGCCGTTATCATGGGTTGCCGTGCTGATTGGTATAGAAATTTTGCTAAATCTTATTATAGTGATGGGAATATTGCAGTGCAGTCTTCTGGCTCGATTGGCGTTGGGGATGTTATTGCCCGAAGATATAATGAGAATGGATATAACCATATTTACCTGTATACAGTATCCGCAACTTACGATGGTAGTAGTACTTTCCAGACCTATATCACAACATCGCCCACCAGTTTATATAACAATCTAAAATGGGATTTTGCCTACTCGCCTTCCGGGTATACTTCACTTGGGGTAAATGAAAGTGAAGATTGTTTTGCTGAGGAAGTTGAAACATTCCAAGAACAAGCCCAAATTTACCAAGAACAACAACAAATTCTCCAAGAAAAAACCGATTATCTTAATGTTCATGCTCCTCTTATATCTGGATTTTATGCAGGAAAAGGAAGGTCGGTAACCGTAGACAC
>JBPCWX010000036.1:0-5572 GCA_051009095.1 Gammaproteobacteria bacterium
TCTGCACCAAAGCGGACGCGCCCGCTGCCATAATAGCCATATTGCGGGTTATGCAGGATGAGGTTAAGATAATCATCAAAAGGCAGCCAGCCGCCGGCGTCGGCGATGGCGGTGTGCACAGCGGCAAGAGTGGGGGATATGGGCATGGTGGGACGGTATAGGTTGCGTGCCGAATTGGGCGGTAAAAAATTATAGCGTATTGGCGTGTGATGTTATAAAACATTCAAACCAAGTGAATTACCGCCCAAACCTATAACTGACGTTATATTAATAAGTCATGCTACAATTTAAAAATGATTGAAGATTTGCTTAACAAATTGCGTACCAATGAGGCACTTCGAGAGGGTGACGACTTCTTTCAACAAGTAATGCCTATGCAACGCCCATCTTATGCGGATATTCCGGGAGGACTTTCTGAGCAAATACGGGAAGCACTAAATAGCCAAGTACCTCAGCTATTCAGCCATCAAGCAGAAGCCATCGAAAATTCCTTATGCGGAAGTGATGTGATTTTGGAATCTCCCACAGCAAGTGGTAAAACACTGTCTTTTGCCGCGCCTATGCTGGATTTATTGTGTTCTGACCGGAACGCACGTGCCTTAATGGTTTATCCTATGAAAGCAGTTGCATATGACCAAAGACGGCAGATTAAAGAATTATGCCAATCATTGAACATTGACTCATGGTCATATGATGGAGACACTGATGACGAACACAAACGCGTGATTCGGCAGAATCCTCCTCATATTTTAATGACAAATCCTGAATATTTGCACAGAGCATTTCTGCAATGGCATCGAGAACATTGGGAGAATTTCTTGCGGCAATTAAAATTTGTTGTGTTTGATGAAGTGCACGAATATCGTGGTTATTTTGGCTCTAATATGGCGATTTTAACGCGGCGTTTTTTGCTTAAATTATCACGTTATGGTGCCCATCCTAAGTTATTTCTTGCTAGCGCAACCTGCGAAAATGCAAAAGAACATGCAGAGTCGTTGACTGGACGAAAGTCAGTTGAGCTGGTTAGTGCGCGCGATAAATTTCGACCACTAAGGCATTTTGTTTTCATAAACCCCAAAAGCATTCCCGAATATAAATTTATCGATATATTTCGTTTACGAATTGTTTTGTCCGCTTTGTCTTGTCTTGATTTACAGAAATCCGTCCTGATTTTTGTTCCTAGCATTAATTTTGGTGAGAAGGCATTCAAAGAAGCGAAAGCAAAAGCAAGAGAGCGGGGGCTGGGCGAAAGCCAAATTAGCTTTTTTCATGCGGGTTTATCAGTGGAGCGGAAGCAAGACATTCAGAAAGAAATGCAACAAGGAACATTAAAAGTACTTTTTTCCACCAGTGCTTTGGAGTTGGGCATTGACATCGGCAAATTAGATGGTGTGATTCTGGCGGGTTTTCCTGATAATACAATGGCGGCGTGGCAACGCATTGGTAGGGCGGGGCGTGGATTAGATAGTGAAGCTTTCGTTTTGTTTTATGCGCTAAATAATCCATGGGATAAATTTCATGCCGCTAATTTGTCTGAGTTTGTTAGTAGAAAATTGGATGAAATTGTTTTAGACCCTAACAATGAAGTGGCAATTAAGGAACACTTGCCTTGTCTTTTATATGAATCGGAATATAGGCATGAATCGGGAGACAATGGCATATTAGGTAAATCTCTTTCTGAAAAACTCAAAAAGAGTTTAGTCGGCATCGAACCGCCGTCAGCCAGACACAAGCCACATCAATATCAAACATTGGGAATAAGGGGAAGCATGGGGCAAATATACCGGCTAATGAAAGGTCAACAGGAAATTGGCTCTATTTCTGAAGCGCGGAAATTTAGGGAAGCATATATCGGAGCAGTTTTTCTGCATGATGGCGAAAAATACCGTGTGGACTGGCATGGCCAAGACGCGGTTAACTTGAGTAACGTAGCTGAACATCTTAAAACTGACCCGTCCTTTTACAAAACCGTAAAACAAGAAAGGATTTTTGCGGGCAATAGAAAATCGCTCGACTCGATTTTGATCACAGCGATGTACGCGGGGCTTACTATTGTGGAAAACTTTAGTGGCTATGATCTAATTAATGAAACGGATGGTGAAATTATTGAAAGCCGTCAGGGTAATGTGGCAAGAACTTTTCAGCAAAGACACGCATTTGTTTTGGAATTGGAAAATTGCGAGAGTGCAACACAGCTGGCAATTACTGCACTAGAGCAATTATTTCGTATTGGGGCAATGTTTATCATTCCTGCTGACCGTCATGATACTGATACTTATTCCGTGGCCAAAGAAAAATCTGTTTATTTATATGAGAATTACGAAGGCGGGATAGGTGTAGCAAAAAAAATGCTATCTAAGTGGGTAAATGTTCTTGAAGCGGGAAAAGAAATAGCTCAGAACTGCCCATGCGAAAAGGGATGCCCAAATTGCATTATGCCGCCAAGACGTAGCGACGAAATAAACAAAGAGGAGGGCATTAACTTGGCGGAGGAAATTATCGAATTATGGAAAAATGATTCCGCAAAAGAAGGATATTTTGACAGCGAAATGTTTATGTGGAAGCCTCGGTGATAACTATGGTGAGCTATGCCATTTAAGGGAAACGCCATAATCGCGGCACGAAAAAATCATCTGCTATTTCACCGAATAAGGTAAAATACCCAAACATTGGAGATTACTACCGTGAACAAACCCATAACCGACATTGACCCCGAAGAAACGCAAGAGTGGCAAGATGCCCTGGAAGCAGTCATCGCCGCCGAAGGGCCCGAACGCGCACATTTCTTGTTAGAGAAACTCATCGATCAAGCGCGGCGCACCGGCGCTTATTTGCCCTACTCCGCCAATACCGCCTATATCAACACCATCCCGCCCGCCCGCCAAAAAGCCTCGCCGGGCAACCATGAATATGAGGCTAAAATACGCTCCTTTGTGCGCTGGAATGCCCTTGCCATGGTGGTGCGCGCCAATCGCAAACCCGGCGATTTGGGCGGGCATATCGCCAGCTTTGCCTCCTCCGCCGTCCTTTATGATGTCGGCTTTAATCATTTTTTTCGCGGCGCCCTCGCCAACGCCGCCGATGATGCCAAAAATTATGGCGACTTGGTTTATTTTCAAGGTCATTCCGCACCGGGAGTATATGCCCGCGCTTTTTTGGAAGGGCGCATTAGCGAAGAACAATTAGAAAATTTTCGCGCTGAGACCAACGGCAAGGGGCTATCTTCCTATCCCCATCCGTGGCTGATGCCCGACTTTTGGCAATTCCCCACCGTCTCCATGGGGCTGGGGCCCATTATGGCAATCTATCAGGCGCGCTTTATGCGTTATTTGGAAAACCGCGAAATTATCACGCCCACCGACCGCAAGGTGTGGGCTTTTATGGGGGACGGCGAAATGGATGAGCCCGAATCGCTGGGGGCAATATCGCTGGCGGCGCGTGAAGGGTTGGATAATCTTATTTTTGTCGTTAATTGCAATTTGCAGCGATTGGACGGCCCGGTGCGCGGCAATGGTAAAATCATCCAAGAATTAGAAGCGAGTTTTCGCGGCGCCGGCTGGAATGTGATTAAAGTTATCTGGGGCTCTTATTGGGATAGCCTGCTGTATCAGGACACCAAAGGGCTGCTGCGGCAGCGCATGGAAGAGGCCTTGGACGGTGATTATCAAACTTATCGCGCCAACAGCGGCGGCTATATTCGCGAGCATTTTTTTGGCAAATATCCCGCCTTGCGCGAGATGGTGGCGAGTATGACCGATGAGGATATTTGGCGACTCAATCGCGGCGGCCACGACCCGCACAAAGTTTATGCGGCGTTTGCCGAGGCTTTTGCCCATCAGGGGCAGCCAACCGTGATTTTGGCAAAAACCATTAAGGGCTACGGCATGGGAGACGCCGGCGAAGCCCGCAACATTGCGCATCAGCAGAAGAAAATCAGCAACGATGCGATGCAGCGGGTGCGTGACCGGTTTCGCCTGCCGATTAGTGATGATGAGATTGAAACCGTGCCTTTTTATAAACCGCCGTCAGATGCGCCGGAGATGAAATATCTGCACGAGCGCATGGCGGCGATGGGCGGCGGTGTGCCGTCCCGCAAAAAAACGGCGGCGACTGCTGCGGTGCCGCCGCTGTCGGCTTTTGCGGCGCTGCTGGAAGACACCGGGGAACGGGAGATTTCCACCACCATGGCCTTTGTGCGGCTTTTGTCGACACTGGTGCGTGATAAAACCATCGGTCAGCAAGTGGTGCCGATTGTGCCGGACGAATCGCGCACTTTTGGCATGGAGGGGATGTTTCGGCAGCTGGGGATTTATTCGCGGCAGGGACAGTTATATCGGCCGGAAGACGCCGACCAAATGATGTTTTATCGCGAAGACCGCAAGGGGCAGATTTTGCAGGAGGGGATCTGTGAGGCGGGGGCGATGTCATCATGGATAGCGGCGGCGACGGCATACAGCAATTATGGCGTGCCGATGTTGCCCTTTTATATTTTTTATTCCATGTTTGGTTTTCAGCGGATTGGCGATTTGGCGTGGGCTGCCGGCGACATGCGGGCGCGCGGTTTTTTGCTGGGGGCGACATCGGGGCGCACCACGCTCAACGGCGAAGGCTTACAACATGAGGACGGTCATAGTCAGGTGCAGGCGCAATTAATTCCCAACTGTCATTCATATGACCCGGCCTTTGCTTGTGAATTGGCGGTGATTGTGCAGGATGGCGCGCGGCGCATGCTGGAAGCGCAGGAAGACGCCTTTTATTACATTACCCTGCTGAATGAAAATTATCGCCACATTGCCCTGCCTCAGGGGGCGGAACAAAACATTTTGCGCGGTTTGCACTTGGTGGCGGAAAAGCGCGTAAAAAAAGCGGCGGCGACGGTGCGATTATTGGGCGGCGGTGCGATTTTGCAGGAAGCGCTGGCGGCGGCTGAATTATTGGCGGCGGATTTTGGCATATCCTCGCGGGTATACAGTGCGACTAGTTTTAATGCTTTGGCGCGGGATGGCATGGATTGTGCGCGGTGGAACATGCGTCATCCGGCCGCCAAAAAACCGCAAGTGTCGCATTTGCAGACGATTTTGGGCGGTGATGATTCGCCGGTGGTGGCGGCGACTGATTATGTGCATTTGTATGCCGAGCAAGTGCGGGCTTTTGTGCCGGCGCGATATTTAACTTTGGGCACGGATGGTTTTGGCCGTTCGGATACGCGATGGAATTTGCGGCGGCATTTTGAAGTTGACCGTTATCATATTGCGTGGACGGCATTGTCGGCTTTGGCGGCAGAGGGCAAAATAAATGCCAAAGTGGTGGCGCAAGCGATGAAAAAATATGAGATTGATGCAGAGGCGCCGAATCCTTTGGGGATGTAAAAATAATGTTTGGAATTTGATTTAATTCTTGTAATAGTGTTATAATGCACTTATCAAATGAAAAAAGGAAAGGAATAAAACCATGAAAATTTGGGATGCTTGGCCGCCTTAGGCACTTTTGGTTGTTTATAAACAGCCAGATTTAACACAGAAAGAAAACACCATGATGTGGAGAGAGTGGACGCTTGCTTTTGCCCCTGTTG
>JBPCWX010000037.1:0-2001 GCA_051009095.1 Gammaproteobacteria bacterium
CCGCCGCGCTTACCGATTTGCATCGTTTTCAGCCCGCGCAACAGCCAGTCTCGCGTATCTTTTGGGTCAATCACTGCGTCAATTTCGTGGAACATGGCGGCGTTTATGGCTTTGCCATTTTCATACATGGCGGCCAGCAATTTGTTAAACAGCGCGTCTCCGCCTTTGGTGCCTTCGCCGCCTGCGGCCTCCAGTTCTTTGGCATATCCCAGCCGCACCGCGCCTTCCAGTCCCATTGGGCCAAATTCTCCTGTTGGCCATGCGATGCTGAATTGCGGCACATGCAGACTGCCCAGCCCCATTGCTTGCGCCCCCAGCCCATAGCTTTTGCGCAAAATCACCATAAAAACTGGCACGCTAACGCTGGCCCCTGCCACCAGCATAGACGATGCGCGCCGCACGGTGGCTTGTTTTTCCGCCTCCACCCCCACCATAAAGCCGGGCGTATCGCATAGGGATAAAAGCGGCACATCATAGCCATCGCAAAGCTGGATGAAGCGGCTGGCTTTTTCGGCTGCTTCGGCATCAATCGCCCCGCCCAGATGCGCAGGATTATTGGCAATCAGCCCAAAAGCGCGCCCCTCAATGCGCAAAAACCCGGTAATCATGCCGCGCCCATAGCCGCTACGCAGTTCCAAAAAACTGCCTGTATCGGCCAGCAATTCAATGGCGGCGCGCATATCATAGGCGCGTTTTGGGTCTTCGGGTATGATATGCCGCAACAGCCGTTGGTCGGCGCAAGAAAAATCGCTCATCCGCCCTTGAAAATAGCCTAATAATTGTTTGGCCATCCGCGTGGCATCGGCTTCGTCTTCGGCCAGCAAATCCACCACGCCATTGGCGGTTTGCACATCCATTGTGCCAATATCGGTGGGCGCAACTTGCCCCAACCCGCCGCCTTCAATCATGGCTGGCCCGCCCATGCCGATATAGCTATCTTTGGTGGCGATAGTAACATCAGCACAGCCGAACAACACCGCATTGCCTGCAAAGCAATAGCCATTATTCACTGCGATGCGCGGCGCAACCCCGCTGGCCTTCGCCCAAGTTGCAAAGCTCATCACATCCAGCCCACCGCCCGATATTTTGGAGGCATCGGTATCGCCCGGCCGCCCGCCGCCGCCTTCGGTATAAAACACGGTTGGCAGTTGCCATTCATGCGCCATTTCCAACACGCGGTCGGTTTTTTTGTGGTTAAACAGCCCCTGCGTGCCGGCCAATACGGTGTAGTCATAGGCCAGCACAGCCGCCTGCGCCGCCTCCTCGCCAAATGCGCCCGCATTAACACTACCAAAGCCCGCCACCAGCCCATCGGCTGGGGTGTTGTCAATCAAATCATCCATATCGCGCCGTTGGCGTTGGGCGGCCAGCATCAGCTGGCCATATTCAATAAAACTGCCCGCATCGCAAATATCCGCAACATTTTCGCGGGCGGTGCGGTGGCCTTTGGCGTGGCGGCGGGCGATTTTCTCAGGGCGATTGGCATCCAATGTGCGCGCCAGCCGCGCTTGCAATTCACGCAAATCAGCGCGGATGCTGTCTTGCGTTGCGTTTGCTTGTGTTTCGGCTTTATCTTTGGGTGTGCTGTCGGCCATTGTGCTGGCGGTCAGCACTGCCAAAACCGCGCCTTCATCCACCACTTCGCCCACTTCTATATGCACCGCGCTAATTATGGCATCCATTGGCGCGGTGATGGCGTGGTGCATTTTCATCGCTTCCAGCAATACCACCTCTTGGCCTTTGCGGATTTTGTCGCCTTTGCTGATGTGTAACGCATGCACCACCGCTTGCATTGGCGCGGTGATTTTGGCAGTTTTTGCACTCACTTTTCTTTTCCTCTCCCCAACAAAATGCATATTGCCTATTTGATGGCGGCTTGTGAAGTGTTTTATTAGTGTGATAAAAATGCAACAAATGCGGCTTACTAAACAAATTGCGTAAAAAAATTATTGTAAAAACATTGTAGAACTATTGCGAATCCGTTAAGCCTCTGCATAAGAT
>JBPCWX010000038.1:0-9091 GCA_051009095.1 Gammaproteobacteria bacterium
AAAAACATTGTAGAACTATTGCGAATCCGTTAAGCCTCTGCATAAGATTCTATTTGGGAGGACACTTATGTCACTAAAAAATCACGTAATGCAAGCTGTTGGGTTGGCACTTTTGGCTATACCAGTCATTTTGGCCATGCCGACACAAGCGCAAGATGCAGTGGAAGAAATTGTTGTCACTGGCTCTTATATTAAACATTCACCAGAAGATGCCCCCGTGCCGATTGACGTGATTGACAGCGAAGAGCTGTTCAACACGGGCAACCCCTCGGTGGTGGAGTTGGTTAAAACACTGGGCGTAAGCTCTGGTGTTGATGGTGAGACTAATCAGTTTTCATCAAACGGACTAGAAGGCACCGCCAATGTTAATTTACGTGGACTTGGCGCAGGGCGTAACCTTGTATTACTCAATGGTCGCCGCAATGTGTTCTCTCCTTATCCAGTGGCCGAACAACAACAACTCTTTGTTGACATTAATATGATTCCCGGCGTTGCCCTAGACAGGGTGGAACTGCTTAAAGATGGCGCGGCCGCAACTTATGGCTCAGATGCTATTTCTGGTGTGGTTAATTTCATCACACGTTCAGATTTTGAAGGGCTAGAATTTGCCCTATCCCATAAAGAGATTCAAGATAGCGATGGCGACCAAGATTTTGGCGTGATTTGGGGGCAAGATTTTGGCCGAACCCATGTGATGGCCGCTTTTGGTTATGCCATGCGTAATCAGTTGCGGATACGTGACCGCGATTGGGCAATATCGCCATTTCGTGATAAAGGCATTATACGTTCCTATTCATTATCGCCTAACCCCGGCGGCTTTCTTGATTTTCGCACCTATCGGGCTGGCCCAGATGGTACATTAGGAAATACCGATGACCCCAGTCTTACAGGTATTGCGGCTTCCGCTTTGAAAGACGATGGTCTAATTGACCCGTTCTGCGGTGAAATTGCAGGTGAACAAAATCTTGCCACTCTATCAGCGGTATCAGCGTTCCTTGGGGGAGCTTTGGACAATAGATGTACTTACAACTACACTTATTTTGACAATTTGATTGAGGAAGAAGAGCGTAGCAATCTCTATGCTACATTGACGCATGAATTTGCCGATAATATGCAACTCAATATTGAGTTTCTCTATGGCCAAAACGAAGTGCCAGAATGGCACACATCGCCTTCTTATCCGCCACAGGTTAATTTTGACACGCGGGTTGATACAGGCCGTTACATTTATGCCGACCATCCAGGGCTAGTTGAATTTGCAAAAATTGATTTGGATGCCGCAACGGCTGGTGTGCAAAATGGCTTCGCTGATTATGCTGCGGCTTGTGATGCATCTAGTGATGGTGATGATTGCCGCCGCCTATTGTTCTATGGTCGCCCTTTTGGGTCATCTGGTCCAGCGACCATTGGCTCGCGGGAATATGAAACAACCCGCATTGTGGTTGGCTTGGAAGGCGAATTTGATAATGGTGTGGACTACATAACATCGCTGTTATGGAGTGAAGCCCAAGGTGAACGTAAATCTTTTGATGTTCTGTCAGAACGTTGGAGCGAGTCTTTGCGTGGCTATGGTGTTTGCGGCATTGACGCTGAAGGTACACTCGGTGGCACGGCTGGGGTAGGGGATTGTGAATATTACAACCCATTCTCTAATGCAATTCGTGTATCGGAACAAAAATATGCTGTCTATACAGCGGAGAATCCTAACCCAAATTATCCCAATGAAACGAATGGTCTGGATGCAACGCCGGGTGCTGGTATTGTCAATTCTGACCGCTTGCGGGAATGGTTGTTTGAACCTGCTGGAACGACGGTTGACCAAAGCCTGACAGTTGCCGATGCCGTTTTCACAGGTGAAGGTGGCAATGGTGTTGGCTGGGCTTTGGGAGCGCAGTGGCGCGAAGCATCACGCACTGTAACGCCCAATAGTTTTAGCAATTTGAATTTCACTCCGTGTCAATCGGACAAAGAAAATATTGAGTTCCGCACCGCAGGACGCACTTATAACCCCGATGGAAAAAATTGCGCTGGTGAAGATGGTATATTCGCGGATGATACCACAACTACTGAGATGGATGAAAGCGCAGATAATTATACGGGTTCTGGGCCATTTTACTTCTTAGGTGGCACAACACCATTTGATGGTGAGCAAACTGTTGTTGCTGTTTTTGGTGAATTAGCTGTACCAGCTAGCGATAATGTTGAGTTGCAAATTTCAGCACGTTATGAGGATTATGGCGGCGAAGTTGGTGATACATTTGACCCGAAAGTGGCAGTGCGCTGGCAGGTTATGGATGAGCTGGTATTACGCGGCTCGGCATCCTCAACCTTCCGTGGTCCAACCCTTAATCAGCTTGGTGGGCGTACAACGACCTTGTCGTTTGTGTCGGGTCCCAGTGTCTATAAAGCCATTGATACTTTCGGCGACCCCAATTTAGAGCCAGAAACAGCTGACTCGGTTAATTTGGGAGTAGTCTTTGACAATGACACGTTCACATTTGGATTGGATTTCTGGTCATTTAAGTTTGACAATCCGATTATTGTGGAAAGCTTCAATGCCGTTATTGACTTTGCCTTTAGTGGCCCAGATGGCGTTTTTAATTCAAATGCAGAGCCTTATGCAAGCCGTATTACTTGCGCGGGTGCCTGCGATGAGAAAACAGAAGAGGCCGATTTAGAACGCGTGAAAGTGAATATCATGAACGGCCCGAGTATTGAGACTGATGGTTTTGATCTAGCATTCGGTTATACGCGTGAAATTGGGGCTGGTGACTTGGATATTAACCTGCAGTGGACGCGTGTAAGCAGCTATGATGTTGGGGCTTCCGACCTTGCCCCTGCTTTTAGCGCACTCGGTAAAGTTAATAACACTGTTTCTTATCTTCGCCCTGTGGTGCAAGATAAAGCTAAGCTAGGTTTCCAATATAGTCTCAACTCAATGGTTTTTAATCTGGTAGGCAATTATACTTCGGATTATGTCGGTAATTATAGTGGAACACCTTATGTGACTGATAGCCATATCACTTATGACCTGCATTATAATATGTCATTGGAAAATATGGGCGACAATTTGGCGCAAACGGCAGTTTGGGTATCTATCTATAACCTTACCGATGAAGACCCACCGCTAACACCGCTTGACCTGAATTATGATCCCTACACACATAATCCGTTTGGTCAGATGGTGAAAGTTGGGGTTAGACATAAATTCTAATTAATGGTATAATGCCATTACAAGACTAGAAGGCCATCGCTCACCCCCCATTGACGCGGTGGTCTTCTTTTTTGCTTTTCGTTATATAATGGGCACGAAACTGCGACTAATACGATTTCCTAAACAAACTGCGTGGCAGAATTGTTGTAGAATCGTGACAAATCCGTTAAGTCTCCGAATATGAAGATTCTGTTAAGGAGAACAGTCATGTCATTAAAAAATCATGTAATGCTGGTTGTTGGACTGGCAATTTTGGCTTTGCCAGTATGGGCGCAAGATGCGGTGGAAGAAATTGTTGTCACTGGCTCTTATATTAAACATTCACCAGAAGATGCCCCCGTGCCGATTGACGTGATAGATAGTGAAGAGCTGTTCAACACAGGTAGTCCCTCGGTGGTGGAGCTGGTTAAAACGCTGGGTGTTAGCTCTGGTGTTGATGGCGAGAGCAATTATTTTCAATCAAACGGGCTTGGCGGCACAGCCAATGTTAATTTGCGTGGGCTGGGGGCCGGGCGCAACCTTGTATTGCTCAATGGGCGGCGCAATGTGTTCTCCCCCTATGCGATTGCTGAACAGCAGCAGCTTTTTGTTGATATAAATATGATTCCCGGCATTGCGCTGGACAGGGTAGAACTGCTTAAAGATGGCGCGGCCGCAACCTATGGTTCGGATGCTATTTCTGGTGTGGTTAATTTTATCACTCGCGCAGATTTTGAGGGGCTGGAATTTGCCCTATCGCATAAAGATATTGATGGTAGTGATGGCGACCAAAATTTTGGCGTGATTTGGGGGCAAGATTTTGGCCGAACCCATGCGATGGTTGCTTTTGGTTATACCACGCGCAATCAATTGCAAATACGCGACCGCGATTGGGCTATCCATCGCCGTGGCGAAAACGGCAATTTTCGCGGCTATTCAAGTTCACCAAATCCGGGTGCTTTTCTTGACTGGCGTGCCTTTAGAACTGCTAATCCAACAGCCATACCTTCGCAAGATAATATCAGAACAAGCAAAACAACAGAGGCAACGCCGCCCGCGACCCAATTTGGGTATATAGACCCGCGCTGTACCGATATTTCTGGTGGTTTTGCCGCCAATGATGGGCGTTGTACTTATAACTATACTTATTTTGACAATTTGATTGAGGAAGAAAAGCGCAACAATTTCTATGCCACATTAGCGCATGAATTTGCCGATGATATGCAACTCAATGTTGAGTTTCTCTATGGTAAAAACGAAGTGCCAAACTGGTACACATCGCCTTCTTATCCGCCGCAACTTGATTTTGACACGCGGCTTGATACAGGCCGTTTTGTGCATGCTTATCATCCCGGTCTTGTTGCTTTTGTTGCTTCAACAGCAGATTATAATGGTGATGCTGACGGAAATGGTAATCCGTTCGCAACATTGGAAAGTGGCGATGCCACTTTCTCTGATGCTGGTTGTGATGTGGAAACAGATTCCAATAAATGTCGCCGCTTATTGTTTTATGGTCGCCCACTTGGTGCAGCTGGACCCAGCGAAAAACGCGGGTTTCGTGAATATGAAACAACCCGCCTTGTGGTTGGTTTGGATGGCACATTTGATAATGGCGTGGACTACATCACATCGCTTTTGTGGAGCGAAGCCAATGGCAAACGCGCTATTTATGACGCAGTATCAGAACGTTGGAGCGAAGCACTGGAAGGCTATGGCTTGTGTGGACGCTTGGATGCCGAGGGTAATGCACGGCCAGTGAGCGACCGTGCCGACAAAGTAGCCGAATCGGACTCAACTGCAGGGTGTGTTTTCCACAATCCATTCACTAACGCGATTGAGAGGCCACAGCAGAAATACACGGCTGATTTTGATAACGAAGATTATTCAGCTGATTTGGCTAATCCTTACGAGCTTTATGAATGGATGTCGGATGGGGTTGGTGCTGATGCAACCTCAACTTTGGCAGTTTGGGATGGCATATTAACCGGCGAATCCGCCAATGGTGTTGGCTGGGCGTTAGGGGCGCAATATCGGCAAGAGCAATATAAATTGACCCCCAATGATATTTCTAATTTGCATTTGAATCCATGCGCAACTGTCGCGGAAAATACCGAGTTTCGCGACTCTGGACGGGCTTATAATCCCGATGGCATAAATTGCGCGGGTGAAGATGGCAAATTTGATGAAAGCGATGATAATTATACTGGTTCTGGCCCCTTTACATTTCTTGCGGGTGAAACACCATTTGACGACAAACAAGATGTGACGGCTATTTTTGGAGAACTTTTGTTGCCATCAACCGACAATATTGAGCTGCAACTTTCCGCACGTTATGAGGATTATGGCGGCGATGTCGGCAGTTCCTTTGACCCGAAAATTGCTCTGCGCTGGCAGGTTATGGATAATCTGGCATTGCGCGGCTCTGCATCGTCCACTTTCCGCGCACCAACCCTCAATCAGCTCGGGGGGCGCACAACTGCTTTATCATTCCTCAGTGCCGCTGGCACATTTAAGGCGGTTGATTCTATCGGCTCGGCTGGCCTTGACCCAGAAAAAGCCACCACAATCAATCTTGGGGTATTATTTGACGCGGATGATATGTTCACGGGCAATGATAATCTGCGTTTCTCGGTGGATTATTGGAGCTTTGACTTTACTGACCCGATTATCAGGGAAGATTTCAACGCCATTGCTAATAGCGTATTTTCAGGAAAAGATGGAGCATACACAGGTGGTGCTTATGCCGAGCGGATACTTTGTGGAGCTGCGGCTTGCACCGACAAGAATAGTGCTCTGGACTTAACGCGCATCAGAACTTTTATAGTCAATGGCCCTGCTATTGAAACCAATGGTTTTGATATTGCTGCTGGCTATAGTTTTGATGCCCTGCAAGGCGAATGGGATGTATCCCTGCAACTAACAAGCATTAGTGCTTTTGATGTTGCCGCATCTGACTTGAACCCAGATGGCATTGATGCACTTGGAAAACTCAATGATGCGATTAGCTTCTTGCGGCCGATTGTTGAAAACAAAGCCAAATTCGGTGTTCGCTATAATCGCGGGGCGCATCTGCTCAACTTCATGGCTAATTATACGGGCAGTTATCAAGATGCCCAAAATTCAGCACCAGACCGCAAGATTGCGGATCATACCACCTTTGATTTGCATTATAATTTGTCATTGGAAAATATCGGCGACAATTTGGCGCAATCGGCAGTTTGGGTATCGGTTTATAACCTTACTGATGAAGACCCACCCATTGCACGGCTTGACATGAATTATGACCCATATACCCACAACCCATTTGGGCAAATAATTAAAATCGGGGTTCGGCACAAATTCTAATTATACGATGGGCGCAAAAGCGCGACTTTGGCCATCTAGCACATAGAGTGTGCCACTGGCTATATCGTGCCATGCGCCATGCAACTGCAACCGCCCCGCCGCCAGTGCTTTGGCAACAAAAGGATAAGCCGCCAGATTATCCAGCGAGCCGACAATGCCAGCTTGCTCCATTTGTGTGTGTTGCACGGCCATTTCTGCCGCCGCATCAATTTTTTCATAGGCAGGGCGCAAAGATTGTAACCAAGACCCGACAAATTCAAATGTGGTTTCATTATGCTCTGCCCCCGCCTTGCAAACAGAATGACAAAATGCCACGCCGCCACATTGCGAATGGCCTAGCACCAGCAAATGTTTCACCTTTAGCGCGACAACCGCATATTCCACCGCCGCCGCAGTGCCAATTTCTACACCATCTGGCGCACCATCGGGCTTGTAAGGCGGCACAAGATTGGCAATGTTGCGGTGAACAAACAAACTGCCCGCCGCCGCCGCAAATAATTCAGTCGGTTGCACGCGACTATCACAACAAGAAATCACCATGACAGGCGGGGCTTGGCCGCTGGCCAGCGCATGATGGGCCTGCGCCTGAGCAGGCAACAAAGCCGCCCGCCAGCCCTCATATCCGTCACGCAAAATTTTGGGCAAATCAGCAAAATCTGGCATTTGTTTCAACTCCCTTATCCATCTGCTTGTGCAAGCTACACTATGCGTTGTAGCGCATGAATCATAAAATCCAAAATTTTAGAAAAAACCGCGAATGGCGCGCATAAATTTATCCGCATAAATGCGTATGGTGGCCATTATGCCGCTATTTTGTGCCTCTTTGTTGCGTGTCTCCGCAATGCCAAGTGCAACCAGCCGCGCTGTTTGTTCGGCCTGCCATTGGGCGCGTTGATTGCGCGCCTGACAGGTGGGCTTTGGCTCATAACCCGCCACATTGCGGCATTTGGGCAAATCATTGGCCAACACCGCCTCAACTGCCGCCCCCATCGCCAGCACCACAACAAACATCATAATAAATTGCATAATTCTCATTTTACGCGCCTCCACAACACAACAAACTATCTTGCTCTCTTACGCTCTTATGCGCCCAAGAGAAAGTCTATTACAATCGGCAAAAATGTGCCACAATATCTTGCATGACTGAAAATAATGATTTGGGGGAAACCAATATGCAACAGCACCCGATGGATGATTTTCCGGTGCGACGGCTGGATTTTGACCTTTCCCAACTGGGCGAAAACGGCTTTTTGTGGAGCGCGTCATCGCCCGAATTTTCTATGTTTATCAATGCGCTGGGGCTGGATGTGCCACATTTTGAGCGATATTTGGTGCGCGCCATGAACAGCGTTAAACCGCGCATCACCAACCCAAAATTGAGGCGCGATTTGGTGGCACTGGCCGGCCAAGAAGGCCACCATGCGCGCAACTTTATTGCCTTCAACAAATTGATGGCCAAACGTTACCCCAAAACCGCCAAGCTGGATGCCGCATCAGCCGCGCATTTTCAAAAACGCGCCAAAAGCGACACCGAAAAACAGCTGGTCGGTTTTACGGCAGGCTATGAAACATTCACCTTTTTGGCGGGGCTGGTGATTTTGCGCAATTATCAGCAGTGGCTGGAAGACAGCAACCCCGTGATGAAAGCACTATGGGTGTGGCATCAGGTGGAAGAGGTGGAACATGGCAATGTTGCTTTTGATGTGTATCGTGCGCTTTATGGGCGGTGCGAATGGTATCGCAAATGGATGGTGCTGGCGGCGGGCTGGCATATTGGCTGGGAAACCACAAAAGCCTATCTGCACATGGCGCAGGTGGAAGGCTATTTCAAATCGCCACGCCGCGCATGGCGGGCGGTGCGCTTTTTGGCTAGCACATTGGCTGAGATGGCATGGCATGTGCGGCCAGTTTTTTCGCGCCATTATCAGCCGCGCTTGCACCCGCTGGCCACCACCAAGCAAAACCCTATCGCCATTGCATGGCGCAAACACGCCCGCGCTGGCGGCAATGTGCTAGAGATTGACCGCGCCGCTATGGCGCAGATTTTGCAAATTGAAAACATTGAATAATAACAGAGAAACGGGAGAAAAACATGGAACAATATCAAAAATTGATGATAGGCCACGCCAGCTTGGTGATGGTGGTGGCGTTGTTGGCGGGCTTTATGCTGGCGTTTGGGCTGATTGGCGGCATTGAGATTATGCCCGGCACAGTGGTGCCAATGCCATATTATGGCACGGTTGATGGCTGGGTGCGCGCCCACACAGGCGGCTTGGTCAATGGCCTGTTGATGCTGGGGCTGGCGCTGGCCCTGCCGCAAATCGGGCTGGGCGAAAAAATGCGGGGGCGCGTTGCCTATGGCATAATTTTTGTCGGATGGGCAAATACAATTTTTTATTGGTTCGGCAATGCGGCAGGCAACCGCGCCCTGTCTTTTGGCGATAACGCCCAAGGCGCAAGCAATTTATTCGGCATGGTCGGCTATGGCATAGCAATCACCGCCGCCATCTTGCTACTCTATATCCTGCTCACCATCGCCTATAAATTATTGCG
>JBPCWX010000039.1:0-1652 GCA_051009095.1 Gammaproteobacteria bacterium
CATAGCAAAGCACAACATAGCCAATACCGAATCCAAAACCATGACCCGTACCCAAGGCATTGCAAATAAGCCGTTAATATCGGCCATATCCATCCCTGATTGCATATAAGTCCGCCCAATAAGCAGAACCAAAAGTGCAGCCACAAGAATAATTAAAACGCGCATATATTTCATTTTTTTCTCCTATCAAAAATGAGTTTTTGCAAAACTATGCGTTGAACAAATAAACCCATAGAAAAACTATTGCCAAGATTCGTTTTTTTGCAAGCTATTTGATATTTTTATAAAACTTCAAACAAGCCAGCTGCGCCCATGCCGCCGCCAATGCACATAGTAACGACAACATTTTTAGCGTTGCGCCTTTTGCCTTCCATCAGCGCATGGCCAACCAGTCGCGCACCCGTCATACCATAAGGATGACCGATAGCGATTGAGCCGCCATTGACATTATATTTTTCATTGTCAATGCCCAGCTTGTCGCGGCAATAAAGTGCTTGGCTGGCAAAAGCTTCATTGAGTTCCCACAAATCAATATCATCAGCCTTCAGCCCGTGCCGTTCTAGCAGACGCGGCACAGCAAAAACTGGCCCAATGCCCATTTCATCTGGTTCACACCCTGCCACCGCAAAGCCTTTGAATACGCCAAGCGGCTCAACGCCACGACGTTCGGCCTCTTTGCCTTCCATCACCACAACAGCCGCCGCGCCATCGGATAATTGAGACGCATTGCCAGCCGTGACAAATTGGTCATCGCCACGCACAGGTTTGAGCGAGGCCATTGCTTCCAATGTGGCCTGTGGGCGATTACACTCATCACGGTCAACTGTGTAATCAACAATGCTTTCTTCGCCGGTTTCTTTATTGACCTGTTTCATTTTGGTCGCCATCGGCACAATTTCATCTTTGAACAAATCGGCCTGTTGTGCGGCCGCCATGCGTTGCTGGCTTTGCAACGCATATTCATCTTGTGCTTCACGTGCTATATTATAACGCGCCGCCACAATATCAGCCGTTTCAATCATCGGCATCCACAAGGCGGGATAGCTTTCCATCAATTTTTCTTCGGTGATATTGTTGTAATTTGAGCCCTGCATCTGCACCAGCGAGATGCTTTCAACACCCGCACCAATCATTATTGGCACATCTTCATTTAACACACGCCCCGCCGCCATAGCGATGGTTTGCAGGCCAGATGAACAAAACCGATTAACCGTCACCCCTGATGTGGTGACTGGACAACCCGCCCAAATGGCGGCTAACCGCCCGACATTTTGGCCAGTCGCGCCTTCGGGTGTGCCGCACCCCATAATCACATCTTCCACTTCACCCGCTTCAATGTTGGCGCGCTCAATGGCGTGTTTGATGGCATGGCCGCCCATAGCTGCGCCATGTGTCATATTAAAACCGCCCCGCCCTGACTTCGCCAGACCCGTGCGTGCACTTGATACAATAACCGCTTCTCTCATAATAATTCCCCTGTTGTAAATGTTTTGATTTAACTTGTGAGCGATATTGTAACAAGTAGATGATAATTTCAAACCGAATCTGAAATTTTTTTCTACCTGTTAACTAAATTTTAGCTTTTGGTAGCTATATTCATCCTCACCCGCGCTAATAATAAGAAGATATAAGAAAAAAAATAAAAGCGGGTA
>JBPCWX010000040.1:0-6723 GCA_051009095.1 Gammaproteobacteria bacterium
CCAGCAAGCCCTCTATTTTGCCCAAGAAGGCGGCTAAAACAAAAAAAATGAAGTCAACAATGCTTGTCATAATAAAGTCCTCTGAGTGCGTTATATGGCGTATTATAGCACAAAGCAATTAAATCGCAACACCCATTAGCACAATTTTTTATGGCGTAATTTTTGCCTCGCCAAACAGGAATATATCTCACCCCCGCACCCCACATCTCACCCTCCGCTTTAGGGGGGGGTGCAAGTGCCAAAGCACTTGCGGGGGGTGCTTTATCTTTACGGATTATCACACCCCCCGCGAGTTCGCTAGCGCGACCTCGCACCCCCCGCACCAGTGCGGAGGGTGAGAATTTGTCGTAGATTTCACCATGAATTGCAAGCGGCGGTTTGAATGGCAAGCCCCGCTCAAGGATTATCGCCATCACTTGCTAATGCCCCGGTCGGTCATTGAGCGCAGCCAAGGCCTGTTGATGCAAATTGGCTGAGGCGCTTGCCAGCACCCTGGTTTTGCCATTGGCAAGCGATAACGGCTGCCCGTGCCAGTCGCTCATTTCGCCGCCGGCGGCGCGGATAATCGGCAGCAGCGGCAAATAATCATATGCCGCCATTTCATAATCCGCCGCCAAATGCGCAAAACCCGCCGCCACACAGCCATATCCCGTGCCGTCCCCGCCCAATCGCACCGGTCCCGCCGCCGCCGCCAGCCGCCGCAAAGCAAGGTCGGCGTCATTGTCCAGCAACCCCAGCGTGGTGCTAATCATTCGCGCCTGCGCCAGCAACGGGGCTTCCGCCACCCGACAAGCCCGCCCGCAAAAAGTCGCCCACTGCATCCCCGGCGCATCATATCCCACCCATCGCTCGCCCAAGGCGGGAGCATCAATCACGCCCACCACCGGCGCCCCGTCTCGGACCAAGGCAATGAGCGAACAATACAAAGGGCTGCCGCTGATAAAACTGCGCGTGCCGTCAATGGGATCCAACACCCACACTTCGGCGGCGCCGCCGGCATCATCGCCATATTCTTCGCCCACCACGCCGTGTGTCGGATAAGCCGCCGCAATCATATCGCGCCATTCCCGTTCGCAGCGGCGGTCGGCTTCGGTCACCGGTGAATCATCGGCTTTATTTTCGCTCGCCACGCCCGCGCGAAAAAATGGCAGGGTAATTTGTCTTGCGCGCGCCGCCAGTTTTTCGGCAAAAGCGATTATCCGCTCATCACCCACCAACACCTCCACAGCCCATTATGCCGCGCGGGTTAATAACGATAATGGGCGGGTTTATAGGGTCCGCCTTTGCTGATGCCCAAATAGGCTGCCTGCTCGTCGCTGAGTGCGGTCACGGTGGCGCCGATGTGCGACAGATGCAAACTCGCCACCCGCTCATCCAAATGTTTGGGCAAGACATGGACGCCGATGCCGTATTGGTCGGCATGGGTGAATAATTCAATCTGCGCCATAACTTGATTGGTAAAAGACGCTGACATAACAAAACTGGGGTGGCCGGTGGCGCAGCTGAGATTCACCAACCGCCCCTCAGCCAGCACAATCACCCGCTTGCCGTCCGCAAAAATATAATGGTCAACCAGCGGCTTGATGTTTTCCACCGTACATTCCGCCTGCAACTGCGCTATTTCAATTTCAGAATCAAAATGACCGATGTTGCACAAAATGGCGTTATGCTTCATGCGGCGCGCTTGGGCGGCGGTAATCACGCTCACATTGCCGGTGGCGGTGATAAAAATATCGCCGTTTTCGCAAACCTCATCCATGGCGACCACCCGATAGCCTTCCATCGCCGCTTGCAGAGCGCAAATCGGGTCAATCTCGGTTATCCACACCGTCGCGCCCAAACCGCGCAAGGCTTGCGCGCATCCTTTGCCCACATCGCCATAACCGCAAATAACGGCGATTTTGCCGGCAATCATCACATCGGTGGCGCGCTTGATGCCATCAACCAAAGACTCGCGGCAGCCATAAAGATTATCAAACTTGGATTTGGTGACGGAATCATTCACATTAAACGCCGCGCATTTAAGCGTTTTTTTGCGCATCATATCATACAGCCGCTGTACCCCGGTGGTGGTTTCTTCCGAAACGCCCAGTAATTGCGCCGCCAGCTGCGGATATTGCTCATGCGCCACGCGGGTCGCATCTCCGCCGTCATCCAAAATCATGTTGGGCGTCCATCCATCGGGCCCGGCAAAAGTGCGGGCGATACAGTTTTCATATTCTTCTTCGCTTTCGCCCTTCCACGCAAAAACCGGCACGCCCGCGGCGGCAATCGCAGCAGCCGCATGGTCTTGTGTGGAAAAAATGTTGCAGGAAGACCAGCGCACCGTGGCTCCCAAAGCCACCAAAGTTTCAATCAAAACAGCCGTTTGCACGGTCATATGCAAACAGCCGGCAATGCGCGCTCCGTCCAGCGGTTTGTCCGCCGTCATTTCTTGGCGCAGCTGCATAAGGCCGGGCATTTCCTGTTCGGCGATGGCAATCTCGCGCCGTCCCCAAGCGGCCAAAGAAAGATCCGCAACGGCGTAATCATCCTCTATCTGTTTAGCGGGCACGCTCATGTTTTATCTCCTTTAATGAATGGTTGAATGGATAAATGGTGATTCTACGATAAAAACGGCAAATCCTTAGCCGCATGACTTGGTCATCTGCCGCACCACCGCCAAAACTTCGGCGGCATGGCCGGCGGCTTCTTTGATGCCGCGCCATTCGCGCCCCAGCCGCCCCGCTGAGTCAATGATAAAAGTGGAACGGATAATGCCGCGCGCCGGCTTGCCAAACATTGTTTTATTGCCCATGACGCCAAACTGCCCGCATACTTTTTCTTCTTCATCCGCCAACAGGTGATGCGCATAATTAAATTTACCGCGAAACTTATTGTGCGCGCGAATGCTGTCACGCGACACCCCCAGCACCACCGCATCGGCGGCGGTAAAATCATCCAACAATGCCGAAAATTCACCGCTTTCAATGGTGCACCCCGGCGTGTCATCTTTGGGATAAAAATACAGCACCACCGTTTTGCCCCGCACCGCCGACAGCGTAAATTCGCCGTCCGTGCCCGGCAATGAAAAATCATCCACCTTGTCACCCATGTTCATGTTTTTTCCTTTTCTGAGCATTGCCATAAAATATCGCGTCAAACCGCAAGCGATATTTTACCTTATCGACGCTGTGATTATTCTTCTTTGCGCGTGTCTTTTGCTTGGCTCATATCGGGCAAGGCTAATTCTTCCGCTGTTTGCAACAAGCCGAGATTATCCATAAATTGCGTGAGGGCGCCGACCGAAACAAACTCAAAACGCCCCGCCCGCCGTTCCGCCGAAGTGTGGTCGGACAGGGTGGCATTGCCGGGGCCAAAACCCATAGATGCACCGATAGATTCAAAAAAGCCGGTTTTTAATATTTCCGGCTCAAAGTCATCGCGATGGGCGGTCAAAAAATAATCTTTTGCTTCTTGGCGGGTGAGCAGTGTTTTGCCGTCCATAAGCGCCAGCGCGCCCGCCAGCGTGTCCAATATGTATTCGTTGGAATTTTGCCGCTCCAGAGTATATGGATAAGAAATGGAACTATACACGCTATGGTTGCGATAAGCGGCGGCGACATTTTTGTCGATAATCAGGTTGTGCAGTGCTTGTTGCAAAGCGGGCGCGGGAATGGCAACCACCGTCCGATATTCAAAAGGATCATCCAAATAAAATTTTAGCAGGCTTTCGGCAAACACGCCGGACTCTTCATTGCAGATATTGAGCAGATGCACCACCGTCCATTCGCCATCCGGGTGATGACGATAAACAAGGCCAGCATGGGTGTAATCCCAAAAACCAACTTTGGCCTTAAACCGCTGGCGCGGCGATGCTGAGCCGGCACGCCCCAGCAAGGCAACTTGCGCGCCGCTGTGGTCCAAATAGTCGACCACTTGGGCGGTCATTTGAGCGGCTTTGCGGTGTCCTTCTTCGCCCATGATAGTCGCCGCGCAACCACTGCCGCTGTTGGCAAAGGTCGGCGACCCGACTGCCATAACCGCCGCCCAAATAAGAATATAAAACTTAGGCATCAACCTGGCGGCTGCGCATTTGCAAAGCCTCATTATCACCGGCAATATAAAGTGAAAATTCGCCGTCGACACTAAGCATATGCCCCAACACCGGCGAACCCGCAACCGCCGACACGGGGGTGATTTGCACAGATGCGCCAGCGGCCAAAGCCGCTGAAGTGGGCAACTGGTCAATGGCAAAGCGTACCGAACCGCCCACTGTCTGAGACGCCGAGCGCAACACAATCATCGCCCGCCCGCTGGGCCCGATGGACTCCACCTCGCCATGCAAGCGGTTGGAAGCAGTCATCACCAATGCTTGAACGCTCGCCGCGGGAAAAATAAACACCGCCCCAACAGATGCCGCTGACCCTCCAGAAGCAAATGAATCGGCTTGGGCATTAACCGCCGACAACATAAAAATAACTGCCGCCGATAGCCCTTTTAACTTGCCGCCGCTGATGATGGTGTGATTCATAATTCAATATTCGCTTTTGCATGATTATAACGCTTAAGAATAAAAATAACCCTGTTTATATAAATTTACAAATTAAAATAATGGCGGCATTGTGGTGATTTATGGCATCGCCAGCAAAAACGGCGGCGGACGATAATATTCGGCTATCTCAAAGCGACGGGGATATTCCGCACCGACAAAATACAACCCCGCCGCTGGTGCTGTTGGTGCCGCCAGTGAACGGTCACCCTCTTGCAATAATTCACCGAGCCATGAAGGAGGACGCCGTCCCCGTCCGACTTGCAACAATGCGCCCACCATGTTTCGCACCATATGGTGTAAAAAACCATTGGCGCAAAAATCCATAATGATCAAATCGCCATGCCGACTCACGCAAGCCGCAAACAAATGTCGCCGCGCGTGTTTGGCTTGACAAGATGCGGCGCGAAACGCCGAAAAATCATGCTCTCCGATTAATTGTGCCGCCGCCTCCTGCATGGCGGACAAAGACAATGGCGCCCGATGATGCGCCAAAGCCCCGCCGACTATGGCCGAGCCAATGGGACGATTGAGGATTACATATTGATAAGTGCGCCGCCGCGCCATATAACGCGCATGAAAATCCGCCGCCACCGGGCGTGTCCACAAAACCCGCATCCCTTTGGGCAAATAGGCATTCGCCCCAAAAGTCCAAGCGCTCGCCTGCCGCCAAATATCCACATCCAAATGGGCAATTTGCAAAGACGCATGAACGCCGGCATCGGTGCGCCCGGCCGCATGGACAGCCGTATTTTTGCCGGCTAAGACGGCAAAGGCTTGTTGCGCCGCATCCTGCCCACCACCGCCGTTTGGCTGAGACTGCCAGCCGCAAAAACATGCGCCATCATATTCCAAACCAACGGCAAGACGCACTTGCTCACAAATTCTGACGGACGGCTTCGCTAAGATCCACCACGACTGCCGCATATTTGAAACTTTTGTTATAGCGCATCAGCGCATAAAAATTTTGCCCGCCGATGCGATATTCCGTATCATAGCGATTTTCCAAATCCACCAGCAAATAAGGACCTTCGTCCGGCTTCCCATCTTTGGCGGTAAAGCCGGCATCTTTCAGCTCTGACCATGAAAAAATCGGCTTGTAATCATTATTCTCAGTCGCCGCGACAAATGGCGCCACCTGATGCGGTGCGACCACTCCGTGGAGCAGCGCGGCACCACGCCGCCAGCCGTGCATGCTGAGAAAATTGCCGATGCTGCCGATAGAATCTGTTGCCGTAAATAAATCAACGCGTCCGTCATTGTCAAAATCAACGGCAAAACGGCGCACGCTGCTGGGCAAAAACTGAGGTATGCCAAAAGCCCCCGCATATGACCCCCGCAAAGCGGCAGGGTCAATTTTGGCGTCACGCGCATAAAGCAAAAAATCGGCCAATTCATCTTCGAACTCTCGCCCTCGCCGGGGGTATAAAAAAGCCAGCGTCGCCAGCGCGCGCCCCACGGCAAAATTGCCCAGGTGCCGCCCGTATTTTGTCTCCACGCCAATAATGGCGGTGATAATTTCGGCGGGAACGCCATAATTATCTTCGGCACGGCGCAAAGCCGCCAAATGGCGATGATGAAATTTGACCCCGGCGACAACATGACGGGGCAATAAACGGCGCGCCCGATATTCCTGCCAATACACTTTTTTATTCGGCGCAGTGGGAGCGTCCATGAGTTCAATAACCCGCCGGTTAACTTCCATATGAGCAAAAAAAGTGCGCAATTCTTCCGGCACAAAACCGTATTCATGATTCATTTTGGCGATAAAGGGGCCCACTGCGGGCAGCGCCAAAATGGATTGTCTTGCCATCGCCGGCGGCACTGCCGCCAACGCCGCCAAACCCATGACAAAATCTCGGCGGTTCATCTTCGGCATGCGGCGGTTAGGCCAAAGCTTGCGCGTGATAGGCTAGATGCTCACCGATAAAACTGGCAATAAAAAAATAACTGTGGTCGTAGCCTGCCTGCATGCGCAAAGTGAGCGGCTGCCCGACTTGCTGAGCCACGGTTTGCAAAGCATCGGGGCGCAACTGTCCGCCGCCCA
This sequence comes from Gammaproteobacteria bacterium, assembly GCA_051009095.1. Classification (GTDB taxonomy): domain Bacteria; phylum Pseudomonadota; class Gammaproteobacteria; order Tethybacterales; family Persebacteraceae; genus Doriopsillibacter. Next base: position 6,579 of record JBPCWX010000040.1, read on the forward strand.
AAAATTCATCATCCGCACCTTGGTCAATAAGCAATGGCGGACAGCGCGCTCCGTCTGCGAGCAAGGCGGCAGCGTCCCATTGCCGCCACACCGCCGCATCTTCGCCCAAATAGCCGCGCAAAGCCTTTTGTCCCCAGGGGCATGA
>JBPCWX010000041.1:0-5431 GCA_051009095.1 Gammaproteobacteria bacterium
CTTAGCGAATGGAATCTTACCACAAATTAATCTATTTGCAACCCCGCTGATTAGGGCAGCAAAAAAAGCGGCAGATTGGGCGGTAAAAATTTACACACTAAAAAAACCGCCGCCGCTTTGCGTATAATCACTTATATGCCTTTTTCTCTCATTCGCCATGCCTTTCGCCGTCGACCATTGCCGCGTTTTATGCCGCCGCCGGTGGAACGCAAATCGCATTATGATGTGCTGATTATCGGCGGCGGCGGACACGGTTTGGCGTGCGCCTATTATCTCGCCAAACAGCACGGCATCCGCAAGGTCGCCGTGGTTGACCGCAGCTGGCTCGGCGGCGGCAACACAGCCCGCAATACCGCCATCATCCGCGCCAATTATCTCACCGCCGAAGCCATCCGTTTCTACGGTGAATCCATGCGGCTCTATCAAAATCTATCCGCCGAATTGGACTACAATTTATTATATTCCCCACGCGGTCATCTGACCCTTGCGCATACCGATGCCGCCTGCCGCACCGCCCGCTGGCGCGCAAATATGAACCGTCATTTGGGCGAAGATTCGCGGTTTGTCACTCGCCCCGAAATCGCCGAATTGTGCCCGCAGCTTAATATGTCGATTTCCGCCCGCTATCCTATTTTGGGCGGGTTATATCATCCGCCGGGAGCCATTGCCCGCCACGATGCAGTCGCTTGGGGATACGCCGCGCGTGCCGCCCAAATGGGGGTTTCCATTTTTCCCAAAACCGAAGTGGTCGGCATTTTGCAATCGGGCGGCAAAGTAACCGGGGCAAAATTGGCGGACGGCGGGACCATTCACGCCGATGCCGTGGTGCAAGCCGTGGCCGGACAAACCTCACAAGTTGCCGCCATGGCAGGATTTACAACCCCCATTATGTCCGTCCCTCTGCAAGCCATGGTGTCTCAGCCCCTGGCGCCCTTTTTGCATCCGATCATCGTCTCTGGCTCATTGCACACCTATATTTCACAATCGGCACGCGGCGAGCTGGTCATGGGCGGAAGTGTGGATCCGTGGGTCTTGCACGCACCGCGTTCAACCTTGCATTTTAAGCAATCCTTGGCGGGCAATATTTTGCAGTTATTTCCATTTTTGGGCGGTGTCCGCCTGTTGCGGCAATGGGCGGGCGTCGCCGATATGACGGCGGATTTTTCGCCGCTCATGGGCAAAACGCCATTGGAAAATTATTATCTTGACGCCGGCTGGGGCACTTGGGGGTTCAAAGCCACGCCCATTTGCGGCGTGATGCTCGCAGAGCTGGTCGCCGGCGGCAAAACCCCCGAACTCATTGCGCCATATGCCATGTCGCGTTTTGATGATCTATCCTTGGTGGGCGAAAAAGGCGCCGCCTCGGTGGGACATTGACGGAATAAATCATGCAGCAAATCCCCTGCCCGCTCAACGGTTTGCGACCGCAAGACGAATTTATTTGCGGCGGCACCATTCGCCCCATGCCCGCCGCCGATGCTGACGATATTGCTTGGCGCGATTATTTATTTTTTGCTGATAATTTACCCGGCGAGGTGTGGGAATGGTGGTGTCATACGCCGAGCGGCTTTTGGTTTGCCGCCCGCCGCAATACGCAAACCGATGAATTTGGCGAAACTATGACGGTGGAAAAAGCGCAGCAATTATTTGGAGGCGGGCAATGAAATACGGCCGGTTTATCACTTCTTCTCAGCGCATTTCTTTCAATTTTGCCGGGCGGACTTATACGGGGTTTGCCGGCGACACCGTGGCCACCGCGCTTTGGCGCGAAGGAGTCAAAACGCTATCGCGCTCTTTCAAATATCATCGGCGGCGGGGTATCTTATCGTTATGCGGCGCCGATGCGAATACCCTAATGGATATTGACGATTATCCCAATATGCTGGCGGATTGCACGCCCATTACGCAAAATTTGGTGGCGCGTCCGCGCCATATCGCGGGCACTTTGGAGCATGACAAATTGGCGGTGATGGGATATTTCTCGCGTTTTTTGCCGCCCGGTTTTTATTACAAAGCATTCTATAAGCCGTCTGGCATATGGCCAAAATGGGAGCCGCTTATCCGTCATTTGGCGGGGTTGGGCGTAGTCAATCAGGCGGCGGCACCGATGGCAATAGAAAAAAAACATGCTTTTTGCGAGGTGGCGGTTATTGGCGGCGGCGCCGCCGGGCTCAGCGCCGCAGTCGCAGCGGCACAGCAAGGCAAGCGCGTTATTTTACTGGATAAAAATCCCAAATTGGGCGGCGCCCTCAACTGGCGCGGGATGACCGCAGAAGGACAAAAATTATTGGACACTGCCGCCACCGCCGACATGCAGGTATTGGTTAATTGCGAAGCGACCGGGGTTTTTGCCGACCATCTCATTGTTGCCGCACAACCGCAATGTGGCTGGCGCATTCGCGCTGAGCGGGTGATTTATGCTGTTGGCGCGCGCGAATTGCCGGCGGTTTTTGCCAATAACGATTTGCCCGGTGTCATGCTCATCAGCGCCGCTTTACGCTTGGCCTTTTTGTATGATTTAGCGGCAGGCCAACGCGCCGTGATCTTGGCATCCGATGCCGCAGATGCAGAGGCAGTGCGCGCCTTGGCCGCATATGGCATAACCATTATTGCCATCTTCAATTTGGCGGGGAGTGCCGCACCGTGGGCAAAAGATTTGGCGGCCGATGGTTTTGCGGTGCATCATCATGTCAGCGAATTTTCGGCGATTGGGCGGCAGGGGGTACGTGGGGTGCGCGCCATTGCCGAAAATAAAGCGGTAAATTTTTCTTGCGACTGCATTTTGATGAATGCCGCGCGCATCCCTGCGGCGGAGCTACCCGCGGCGGCGGGAGTGACTTTTTTATATGATGATTTTTTATGCCGCCCAATGACGACAGATACGGCGGTTATCGGCGCTGCCGGCGGGCGTTATGATGTGGCGGATGCCATGGCAGACGGCGAACAAGCGGGCGGCACACCGCGACCGCGACCGCCGATGGATTGTGTGCCGTCTCCGCCTCAGGCGGTTTTGTGGGACGGCAAGGGCAAAGCCTTTGTGGATTTTGACGAAGATTTACAGCTGCGCGATATCGACGATGCGATTGCTGAGGGGTTTGACGATATTCAACTTCTTAAAAGATACACCACCGCGGGCATGGGGCCGGCACAGGGCAAATTGACCAACATTTTGGTGGCGCGTCATCTGGCGCGGCGGCAGCAGTGCGCCGTCAGTGCGGTAGGGCAGATAACCGCCCGCCCGCCCGCAGCGGCGGAAACTTTGGCGCACTTAGCCGATGAGCCACAGCCGATTAAACGCACGGTATTGCACCGGGAACATTTGCATATGTCGGCGCAATTTATGCCCGCTGGTGCATGGTTGCGCCCGCTGAGTTATTTAGGCGAAGAACACGAGGCGGCGGCGGTGCGCGAGCGGGCGGGAATAATAGACATTTCCACGCTGGGCAAATTGCAGGTGTCGGGCGCGGATGCGGCGATCTTATTAGAGCGTTTGTATACCGGCAAATTCCAAAAGCAGAAGCCGGGGACGGTGCGCTACGCCTTGATGATGGACGAAAGCGGCATCATTACAGATGATGGTGTGGTGGCGCGCTTGGATAATCAGCGGTTTTGGGTGACGACAACAACCGGCAATGCGGACACTATTTATCGGCAGATGCTGCTATGGCGGGCGCGCTGGAATTTGCGCGCTGACATTACCGCCATGACGTCGGCATTTGCGGCGATTAATTTGGCGGGACCGGAGGCACCGCAATTATTGGCAGAACTCGGTGGTGATGCCGATTTGGGTTATATGCGGGCGGCGGAGATAAATTTAGGCGGGGCGCCGGCGATTTTGCTGCGGGTGGGTTTTGTGGGTGAGAAAGGTTATGAAATTCATTTGCCGATGGGTTATGCGCGGAGTTTGTGGCGGCAGTTATTGACCAAAGTGCAGCCTTTTGGGGTGGGCGCCCAACGGTTATTACGGTTGGAAAAGGGACATTTAATCGTAGGACAAGATACGGACGGTTTAACCACTCCCTTGGAGGCGGATATGGAATGGGCATTGGGGCGCGACAAAGATTTTTATTTAGGAAAACGCGCCTTGGACATTCATCGGCAGCGCGGCATTCACCGTCAAATGCGCGGCTTTGTGATGGATGCCCGCTGGAACAAACGTGTGCATGAAGCCGATTTAATTTTGGACGACAACGGTCATGCCGCGGGTCATGTTACGTCGGTGGCATATTCGCCCGTCTTAAATTGCCTGATTGGTTTGGCCTTTGCGCCGCCGACCATCCCGCGCAATGGCGGGGTGTTGCGGTTGCGCACCGCTGGCGGCGAAGTGATGCAGGCACCAACGCGGCAGCCGCCTTTTTACGACCCCAAAGGAGAACGCCAGCAATGAACGTGCGCTGGCAAACGCCATTGGTGGATGTTGCTGATGCGGCGGCACAGTGGCGCGATCTTGGCGACACAGAAATTATTGAAGAAACGGGCGGCAAGGCAAATGCAGAGGTATTGGGCTGGTGCGACTTATCGCCACTGCCGCGCACTGGCGCCAAGGGGCGCATGAAAAAACAAGCGCCGCCCATCAACGGCGTAAAGACAGCGGCATCGGGTGCATTACATTGTCGTTTGTCGGAAGATGAATTTTTATTTTTATCGGCGGCGGACGGTGCGCCCTTGGATTTATCCATGATGTCGGCGCGTCTTTGGCTGCCGCGGCGCGATTCGCATTGCTGGTTAGGGCTATGCGGCGCGCATGCCGATGAAGTATTGTCGGTGTTATGTGCGGTGCCGCCCCCGGCGGCGGGGGAATTGCTGCAAACACAAGCGGCGGCAGTGGCGGCAATTATCATTCACGCTTCCGCCACTTCCTGCCCAGCATATCATATCTTGGCAGACAGTGGTTATGCGCATCATTTGTGGGATGCTATCGCGGCGGCGGCCATTCCTCGCGGCGGCAATGTTATCGGTTGGCGGCAATGGCGTGAGATTTTTGCCGATAAAAAATAACCCTTCCATGGGGCTTAACTTTTGTGGCATAATTTATTGGCAAAGGAGAAGACATGACGAAATCAATCAAAAAAAACATGCCAATGGCCGAAAAATTGTTTCCTACCATGCAACAAGCGGGAGTGGACATTATTAACGAAACCGCGACGCAGGCTTCGGTCGCGCAGCATATCGAAGAGATTCTCGCTCTTGGATATAACGGAGAGATTCACGAAAGATTTTCAGATTTTGTTAATCTAAATACCGATTTTTTCGATCCCAGTTGGGGGGAGATTAAAAAATCCGCATCAACATGGACGATAGTTAGTGCCAGGACGCGTTTGGTTAGGCCCGTGGGGGAAATTCTTGTCGACTGGATTGTTTTGGAAGCGGCAAGGAGATTGACCGCTGGCGAAAGGATTTGGATAAGAAAACGCGGCGGTTATACGAGAGA
>JBPCWX010000042.1:0-5880 GCA_051009095.1 Gammaproteobacteria bacterium
CCTTGGCGACGGCGTGCAATTTTTTATCAACCGTCCATAGTTTTTTCTTTGCCAGTTTTGCCGACAAAAGTAAGTGCATGTCAATATAGCCTACGCTACCGGATTTTTTTTTGCCTTGTCCGTCCAAAATACCCGCCAAAATTGTGCGATGGCGGTGGGTAAAATTAATCACACTGTCGTCATCAGCGGTTTGAATGCCGGGCAGGTCGCGCAATAATGAAAGGGTTTCATCCGGAATTCCTCCGCAAACCAGCTCACCGATGACAAAAGGATGAACAAAAACTTGGTTGCTGTGCAGTAAGCTGGTCAGGGTTTTGTCATTGCACTTAAAGTGGTTTATCCAAACGCAAGAATCAACGAGAATTAACATTCGGACGGCGGCGAACAACCTGGCGCAAATTGGGCTGGCTTCCTCCCATTTGCGCCAAATACAAAGCACTGCGGCGTTCAATTAGCGCCTGCAATGCCATTTCCACAATTTTGCTTGCGCTTGTGTCGCCGGCGATTTTTTGCGCCCGCGCCAGCAGTTTGTCGTTAATGTTGATGGTTTTTTTCATGATATTTACTCGCTTTTGTTTTTTTGTAATTATAGCAAATTTTTTGTTACATTGCTTGTTTTTTGCCATATGCGTCTAAAATTTTGCCGCCCTACTCCATCGTCACCACAATATTACCGATAAAATTTTTCTCTAAAAACATGGCTTGCGCCTTAGCCAAATCCCGCAAAAGAAATGTTTTTGCCAATAGCGGACGGATCTCACCACGCTCAATATAGCCAACCACATCGGCAAACACCCCGGGCGACACCACCGTCCCTCCAAAAAAAGTTAAATCGCGTAAATAAAAAGTCCGTAAATCAAACTCCACAATCGGCCCAGCAATCGCCCCCGAACATACATAACGCCCGCCCCGCGATAGCATATCAATAAAATTTGGCCATTGCGCCCCGCCCACCACATCTGCGAAAACGCTTGCAGTATCTTGTCCTGTTGCTTCGCCCAAAGCCGCACGAAAATTTTTTGTATGCCGCGATAAAACTACGGTCGCTCCCAATTTCATCCGCATCTCCGCCATTTTGTCCGTAGCGCACAAAGCAACGGTTTTTGCCCCCCGTCTCTTCGCCAACTGTATCAACGCCGACCCCACGCCGCCGGAGGCGCCACTGATAACAACCGTATCGTCCGCGGTCACGCTGGCGCGATTGAGCATGTTTTCTGCAGTTGTGTAAGAAGTGGCAAAAGTCGCCAATTCCGCATCGCTCATTGTGCTATCGATGGGATGAATATGCCGCGCCGATATAGTGGTATAGTCGGCATAACCGCCGTCCCGCTCCGAGCCAAAATAGCCGGCTTTTTCCATATCCATGGGCGCATCCCAATCGCGTAACCAAGTGTCAATAAGCACCCGCCGACCCAACAATTCACGCGGCGCGCCTTGACCTATGGCAACAACCACTCCGACCACATCGGCGCCCTGAATGCGTGGAAAAGAAACAGAACTTCCGCCCCAAGTGGCATCGCCGCCCGATGCCGATTCAATATCATTATCAGTCGCGCCGCTAACACTTTTGGAATACCACCCTACCCGCGTATTAATATCCGTGTTGTTTAACCCGCAAGCAGCGACTTTAACCAGCACCTCACCCGCCGCCGGCGTCGGTGTTGGCCAATCTTCCACATAATTCAATTTATCAAACCCGCCGTGGCCAGTCAGAACCACAGCACGCATTGTTTTTGGAATTGAGGTGGTCATAACATCTCCTTTACAATAATTTCTTAACCGCCTTTTCTAATGGCAAAACCGCTTTTGTCGTCGCTGATAATATTTGCCCAAGCATCAGATAGCGCTGCCATAAAACGCACGGTGTTTATTCCGCCGCCATGCCTTTGGCCTGCAAAACCGAACGCAAATCCTTGTCTCCGCGCCCCGACAAATTGACCAAAATAATTTTGCCGCATCCCAATTCTTTTGCCGCTTTTTTGGTATATGCCAAAGCGTGCGAAGACTCCAATGCGGGAATAATGCCTTCCAAACGGCACAGCTCATCAAATGCCGCCAATGCCGCCCCATTCGTCTCCGACACATAGCGCGCCCGCCCACTTTCTTTTAAGTGCGAATGCTCCGGCCCCACTCCCGGATAATCTAATCCCGCCGAAATAGACTCTGTCGCCAATACTTGCCCATCTCCATCCTGCAACAAATAGGAATACGAGCCGTGCAACACCCCCGGACGACCGTGACACAACGGCGCAGCATGCAAACCACCGGCGCCTTCGCCCCCTGCTTCCACGCCAATAAGCGCGACTTCCTCTTGCGGAATGTATGCGTAAAAAATGCCCATTGCATTTGAGCCACCGCCAACGCAAGCAATAACCGCATCTGGCTGCCGACCCGCCGCCGCTATCATTTGCTGCTGGCATTCGTCGCCGATGACGGAATTAAAATCGCGCACCATCATCGGATATGGATGCGGCCCCGCCACCGAACCAATGACATAAAAAGTATCGTCAACATGAGTCACCCAATCACGCAAGGCTTCATTTAGCGCGTCTTTGAGCGTCTTGGAACCAGAGGATACGGGGCGCACTTCCGCCCCTAACAGGCGCATTCGCTGCACATTGGGTAGCTGCCGTTGAATGTCCTCTTCACCCATAAAAATAACGCACGGCATACCTTCGCGCGCGCATACCGTGGCCGTCGCCACACCATGCTGGCCAGCGCCAGTTTCGGCGATAATCCGCTTTTTACCCATTTGCTGCGCCAGCAAAACCTGCCCCAAAGCATTATTAATCTTGTGTGCTCCGGTGTGGTTTAAATCTTCGCGCTTCAAATAAATTTCCGCCCCGCCATATGCTTTGCTCAGTCGCTGAGCATGATAGATCGGGCTGGGACGGCCGACATAATCAGCCAGTATTGCATGAAACCGGCGCTGAAACTCTTTGTTGCGGCGGCAATCATCATATGCCGCACGCAGCTGCGACAAGGCAAAAATAAGAGTTTCGGCAACATAACTGCCGCCAAACTGGCCAAAGCGTCCTTCCGCATCGGGCATTTGATAATTAAGCATTGTTTATGGTCTCCATGAATTTACGCATTTTATCCCAATTTTTGCGGCGTTTGTCATCGACGGCAATACCGCTGGATACATCCACCGCAAATGGCTGATGGTGGCGAATCAGATCTCCCACCGTCGCCGCGGTTAATCCGCCGGCGACAATCAGCCGCAACGGTGATTCTTTGGGAATTAAATTCCAATCAAATAATTGTCCGCTGCCGCCATATTGCCCCTTGACTGCCGCATCCAATAGCAAACCGCAGGCTTGTTCTGAGTGTTCGGCAAGTGTTTCTGCCACCGCTTGGCGGTCGCGCGCGCGACATGCTTTGATGTATGGCACACCATATTGGGCGCATTCCTCGGCGCTTTCGTCGCCATGAAATTGCAGCAATGCCGGGCGAACAGTGGTGATTACTTCTTTAATAACGGCGGCTTTGGCATTGACAAATAAGGCGACCGGCGTTATAAACGGCGGCAAAGCCCGCACAATGGCCGCCGCCGAGGGAATATCCATTGCCGTTGCCGCTGGCGGATAAAAAACCAACCCTATCGCATCCGCCCCAAAGTGCGCCGCCGCCAAAGCGTCTTCAACATTGGTGATACCGCAAAATTTAACGCGAGTGCGAGGCATTTCGCTTTTTCCGAGTCAACAAGTTAAAAAATAATAAACCTGACACATAGCCTATTATCGCCATCACCGACGCGGTAATTAATGCGCCTTCCATCAGGGGGCGCATAATCAGCAGTAAAAATTCCACTTTCATATCCCATAGTTCCCCATTGTGATAATACGCCTTAAATTGCTCCTGCGACATGCCGCCCGTACGGTCAAATAACCACATTCCCACCCGATATTGAAAATACAAAATGGGCGCATATGTGAATGGATTGGAAATCCACACACAGATAATGGCAATCGGCAAATTAGCCCGCGCCATCCAGCAAAAAAGCGTCGCCGGCGCCATCTGAAAAGGCATCGGCACGAAACACCAAAACATGCCCACCGCCATGCCGAGACTCAGCGACCGCTGATTGAAAGCAATAATGTCGGCAGCCTTCATTCTGGCCAATAAACCTTTTGGATTAGCGCGTGCCCTCAGGGTAAGCAGCCGCTCTTGCAAACGGATGCGATGACGCAAAAAACGAAAAAAACCGATGAGCAAAGACATCAGCCGCCAGCGCTCTTAGGGCGAAAAGCCGACAACACTGTGGCGTCAGTTTGCAGTCCCGGCGAACCAATCAATTCCAAACAATACGGCACCGCCGCAAAAACACCGTCCAATGTTTCGCCAATCGCTTTGGGTTGGCCGGGTAAATTAATGATCAAGGCACGTCCACGCGTCACCGCCGTTTGCCGCGATAAAATGGCGGTCGGCGCATATTGCAAATTGACGCGCCGCATCTGTTCGCCAAAGCCGCTCAATTCGCGGTCAGCAACGGCCATTGTTGCCTCCGGCGTCACATCGCGCGGTGCTGGTCCGGTGCCGCCAGTGGTCAGCACCAAACGGCAATCTTTGTGGTCAATCATATCGCGCAAAGCTTCTGCAATGGCCGCAAAATCATCAGCCACCACAAGAGATTCATCGCGCCATGGTGAGGCAATAGTTTTTTGCAGCCACGCGCGCAACGTAGGCAGGCCGCGGTCTTCATACAAGCCGGCACTGGCGCGGTCAGAAATGGAAAGCAAGCCAATATTCATTTTTTTTGGATGGTGAAATAATGCCCGCCTTCCGCCGCCGTAATATTTTGGAGGTGATGGCCGGCTTGCTGAATATAAGCGGGAATATCATTTTTTGCCTCTGGGTCGGTGGCAAAAACACGCAACAGTTCGCCGCCACTCATTTCGCCGAGTGCTTTTTTTACCCGCAAAACCGGTAGCGGACATCGCAAACCACTGAGGTCAATCTCTTTATTCATAGCGATAATTGTACATGACACACGCGCTCACAGCACCATTTTATGGTGGGTTTGACGGCGTTATTGGTTTTGTTTGCAAGCCGTAAAAACAATGCGGACGGTAAACCTGAGTGTAGAAGCATTTAACAAAGAATGATAATTCCTAGCGGATATTTGCTATTTTGGGGCGTGAATTTGGTATATTTAACGGCAATGAAGGACAAAAAAGTTTTCATTCGCACCTTTGGTTGCCAAATGAATGAGTACGATTCAGACAGAATGGCGGACGCTCTCGGCGGTGCTGCTGCGATGGCGCACTCTCCCGAAGAAGCCGATGTCATTCTTTTTAACACTTGCTCGGTGCGGGATAAAGCACAAGAAAAAGTGTTTTCTGACCTAGGGCGTGTGGCCGCACTCAAAAAGAAAAACCCGCAGCTGCTCATCGGTGTTGGCGGTTGTGTGGCCAGTCAAGAAGGCGCCAATATTGTGCGCCGCGCGCCATTTGTTGATGTGGTGTTTGGCCCGCAGACCATTCACCGACTGCCGCACCTTCTCGCCGCGCGCGAACACAGCGGCAAGCCGCAAATAGACATATCTTTTCCGGCGATTGAGAAATTTGACAGTTTGCCGCCGCCCGGCGCAAAAGGCCCCACGGCCTTTGTCTCCATCATGGAAGGATGCAGCAAGTATTGCACTTTTTGCGTGGTCCCCTACACTCGCGGTGAAGAAGTGTCGCGCCCCTTGGCGTCCGTGCTGGAAGAAGTGTCATTGCTGGCCTTGGATGGTACACGTGAAATTACTCTCTTAGGACAAAATGTCAATGCCTACCGCACCCACGGCGAAGACGGCGGAATAATAGATTTTGCCACGTTGCTGGAGTGCGTCTCCGCCATTCCCGGCATTGCGCGGGTGCGTTTTACGACTTCTCA
>JBPCWX010000043.1:0-3442 GCA_051009095.1 Gammaproteobacteria bacterium
GGCCAATATCGGTAAATACCATGGCCGCCGGGGGCGCCGCCGCTGTAGCGGTCAATAAATCATCCACGGATTGCGGTGATTCTTCGCGCCACCCCGCCACTGCGACCCGACCGTCGCGGGCATCTAATCCTAGGATGATTTTTTGCGGAAAAGTTGCAATGGCTTCGTTGCGAAACGCTTTGCTGCGAATAGCCGCAGTGCCGATAATGGCAAAAGAGGCACCGGCGTCCACCACCCGTTGAATGTCCGTGATGCGGCGCAAGCCTCCGCCCACTTGCGATTGCGCCCCAGCATCGGCAATATCGCGCAGCATGTCGGCAATGATGGGGGTATTGTCGGAGTGTCCGTCTTTGGCGGCGTCCAAGTCCACCAGATGCAGCCGTTTTGCGCCAGCCTCCAAAAAGTGCTGTGCCATGCGGCGCGGGTCGTCGCCAAAAAAACAGGCGGAATTATAATCGCCACGCTGCAGACGCGCACATTGTCCGCCAAGAATGTCAATGGCCGGTATCGCTATCATAAATGCCCTAAGCGCACCAGTTCTTGCCGCAAAGCGATAAGACGGCATACCGCCGCCTTGGGGCGACATTTATCTACGCCGCCAGCGATTGCGCCATTAGCCGGCGGCAAAGCCAAGCCGCTCATAATTACCCAGTCGTTCATCACAGAATTATCGTTTGGAAAATAAACCCGATTCTACACTATCCGTTGATTTTTCTTGTATGGCGGCGGGCGGCATGGTGTCCGCTCTCAGGGGAATGCTTGAGCGGCAGGGTTGGGGATGTATATTAATCGGGTTTTTGGAAGATGACTACGCGGTTTGTGTTGGTGCCGTGGCGGTTATTTTTGACTCCCCAAATGTTCGCTGTTTTGGTGAATGACTGCTGATTAATTAATATCTGCACACACTTAAATTTTTGCCGCTCGCCCAGCGGCGCGATTTCTTCAGCCAAGCGAATTTTTCCCTGGCGGATTTCGCCCGCTTCAAAAGCCACCCAACCGCCCGGGACAACAATGTCATATAACCGCGCCAACACCGCCTCCATGGCGCTGCACCAAGGCGCCAAGGAACGGGGCAGCGTCATTCTTTTTTCGGTTTTTTGTGCGTCAATATCATTAAACCAGCAGCGCAGCCAGTTATCATTGGCGTATTGCACGGTATCCAAAAAGGGCGGCGAGGTTACCACCAGATTGACGGATGCGGGTGACAGCGTTTTTTCCTCTTCCGCTTTGTCGCTGCAAAATATGGCATCTTGGGCGGCTTGCGCCAGGGCGGTTCTGTCGGCAGCCGTCATATCGGAAAGAAGCTGCCGACTTTTTTTGGTGATGAGTTCTTTAATATCGCGCAGCGGTGGCGACTGGCGCAGTTTTTTATTGATCTGACGCTGCCGCTCTGGCGATGCCGCCAAATTGGGCGGCAGTGTGTATGCTGAAAAAAAACCGCTGGAATGCCCGCTGAGCCGATTGGTTGCAATCATGCGAATCCAGCGGTCAAGGTCATCCTCTTCACCATGGCTGAGGCGCGCGCGCAGATAGCGGCGCAAACGGACGATTTGCGATTCTGTCTGTGGGTGATAAAACATTGATAAATCGATGGTGGCACGGGCATCGCCGTGTAACGGCAATTTGGCCAAACGGTCGGTTAGTGCCGTCAGCAATGGCGGCGACAGGCGCGGGCGTGTCAAAACAGCCGACAAGGGATTGACATCATTGGCGGCGACGCGGCGGTTGTTGAGTGCGGCTTCGACAGCAGTGGTGCCGCGGCCACTAAACGGGTCATAAACCAAATCGCCGGGGCGGGTGTATTGAGAAATAAAAAACGCCGGTAATTGCGGCTTGAAACAACCGCGATAAGCAATTTCATGCAGCCGCTTGGCCTGTCGCTGCCGTGCCGTCCAAAATTCGCCGCTTATCACCGGCGGGTGCTGGAGGGGTGCTGCCATAAGATTCGTAGGCATCGCACGGGGACGCGCTGCGGTCAATTATTTTCCCGCTTGAGACGGCGAAAAAATTCCGGCACAATCTGTGTTGCCGGGCCATAGTGTGCGCGGGTGAAACATTCAGCAACGGCGGATTTTTCCAAATTTAATTCCACGCATTCCGCCCCTGCCATTTGCGCCTCCCGCGCAAATCCGGCGGCTGGATAAACATGCCCCGAAGTGCCGATGGAGACCAACAGCCGACAGGTGGCCAGCGCCGCTTGGATGCGCTCCATATGTAGCGGCATTTCGCCAAACCATACAATGTCCGGGCGCAGCCGGCCGCGTACGGCGCAATTTTTACAGGGGTCGGTGGGGTGCATATCGTTGACCACGGTAAAACTGCCGCCGCAATGCAGGCATTTCATTTTTAACAATTCTCCGTGCATATGGACAACATCACCACTGCCGGCGCGCTCATGCAGATCATCAATGTTTTGCGTTATCAGCAAAAAATCCTGCCCGTTTTGAGATTCAAATTCGGCCAGCGCTAAATGGGCGGCATTGGGCGCAACCGCGACAAGTTTGCGCCGCCGCTGATTATAAAAATCCAAAACCCGCGCCGGATTGCGTGCAAAACCTTCTGGTGTCGCCACATCTTCAATGCGCTCTTCTTCCCATAAACCATCGGCGGCGCGAAAAGTTTTCAACCCCGATTCTGCGGATATGCCGGCGCCGGTGAGAACAACAATTCCTTTTTTCATGGCTTCATCTGCTTAGGTGATGATTAAAGATTCTGAATATTGCGACAGTAATTCCGCTCCGCTGTCGGTAATGAGGACTTGTTCTTCATACTTCACGCCTTCGCCGCCATCGCACCGTCCAACAAAACTTTCCACGCACAGCGTCATGCCGGCCATGACGCCGCCGTCAAATCCTTTCATGGATTGAGGCGGGAAGGGGAGCTGCGGATATTCATCGCATAAGCCGACGCCATGATACAGGCACGAATAATGGCGGTGGGTTTCTGGCGAATAAACTTGCGACCGTGCCGACAAATCGCTCCAACTGATGCCGGGGCGCAATAATGCCGTGTTGTATCGCACTTGTTCCAAGGCGCGCTGATATAGATCCTGCTGAGCTGGCGAGGGTTTGTCCGCTCCTATTAGCCACGTGCGCGAGGTGTCTACGCAGATCCCATATGCCCCAATTAAATCCGTGTCAAATGCCAGCAATTCGCCGGCTTGTATCGGTCGCGAGGAGCTTTCTTGAAACCAGGGATTGGTGCGCGGGCCTGCCGCCAATAAGCGAGTTTCGATCCATTCGCCGCCGCGGGCAATGTTTTCGGCATGCAAATAAGACCATAAGCGGTTTTCGGAGATGCCCGGCTGGGCGTGTTGGCGCATCACCTCCAGGGATGAATCGCAAGCGGCAATGGCGCAGCGCATGGCCGCAATTTCATCGGCGCATTTAATCAGACGGGCATTTTCCATGACTTCCCCGCCATCGACAATTTCCGCTCCCGC
>JBPCWX010000044.1:0-6693 GCA_051009095.1 Gammaproteobacteria bacterium
TCGACAAAGCGAAAAACCGCGCGATTGTGTCCTATTCAGAATTGTTTATACCGTACGGGTTGAACATGAGCGATCCATCACACCGCATTGCCGCCACCGAAGTTTTGTGCGCCATCGGTAAAGCGGAATATCAAGCCGGACGACCGCTGCTGACCGCCGTGGTTATCAGTAAAGAAAGCGGACAGCCGGGCGAAGGTTTGTATACTCTGGCGCGCGAGCTGGAAATCATCAACGGCAAAATATCGGATGATAAAAAAATGCTGTTTTTTACCCAAACACTGAGCGCCGTTTATGAACACTGGGCGCCTAAGGCAAAGGAATAAATTCATGGCCATTTTAATTGATAAAAACACCCGCGTTATCACCCAGGGAATCACCGGTAAAACCGGCGCTTTTCATACTCACCATGGACGACTTTATGCCAACGGGCAAAATTGTTATGTGGCGGGAGTTACCCCCGGCAAAGGCGGACAAGACTTCGAAGGCGTGCCGATTTTTGACACGGTCGCCCAAGCGCGAGATGCCACGCAAGCAACCGTGTCGGTGATTTATGTGCCGCCGGCTTTTGCCGCCGCCGCCATTTTGGAAGCGGTGGACGCTGATTTGGACTTGGTTATTTGCATCACCGAAGGAATCCCGGTGCGCGATATGGTGCAGGCGCGCGGCAAAATGCGCGGTAAAAAAACTTTGCTGGTGGGGCCAAATTGCCCCGGTGTTATCACTCCAGATGAGTTAAAAATCGGCATCATGCCCGGCTATATTCACCAAAAAGGTAAGGTCGGCATTGTGTCACGCTCCGGCACGCTGACCTATGAGGCGGTGCATCAGGTATCCCAGCTGGGCTTGGGGCAAAGCACTTGCGTGGGTATCGGCGGCGATCCGGTCAATGGCCTGAAACATCGCGATGTGCTGGAAATGTTCGAGCAGGATGAGGAAACCCAAGCGGTGGTTATGGTGGGCGAGATCGGCGGCAGTGATGAAGAAGACGCCGCACAATGGGCGCGCGACCATATGAGCAAACCGGTGGTGGGCTTTATCGCCGGCGTTACCGCTCCGCCGGGCAAACGCATGGGACACGCCGGCGCAATTATCTCCGGCGGTAAAGGCACCGCCGCCGAAAAAATCGCCGTCATGGAAGAATGCGGGATTAGAACCACCAAAAACCCGGCAGAAATTGGGGCTTTGCTGCAAACCGTGCTGTGAGCATTATTTTTTAATTACTGGGAGACCCGACATGGATAAAGAGCGTTTTGATAAAGGGATGTTGCGGCGGCAGCAAACACTGGGCGAGGCATATGTGAAAAAATCGCTGACGCAGGCGGATGATTTTACCCGCCCGTTTCAAGAGATGCTGACGGAGTATTGCTGGGGCTTTGGCTGGGGAGATGAGGTGCTGGACGCCAAAACGCGCTCCCTGATGAATTTAACCATGATTGCGGCACTGGGGCGAATGCACGAGTGGGAATTGCACTGTCGCGGCGCGATTAAAAACGGCGTGAGCCAAGATGAATTGCGCGCCGCCATTCATGTTGTCGGCATTTATTGCGGCGTGCCGGCGGCGGTGGAATGCTTTCGGGTGGCAAAAAAAGTTTTGGCGGAAGCGCAAGAATAAGGCGCAAAATGAGACGTCCGCATAAACGGCAAAAATTTGGCGACACCCTATCGCCCCTGAATTTTTTCGCGCAAGATGGCCCCGTTATTGCCGCCCAACAAGGGGGGTAAATGCTAAACCCGCCCGTTTCTTTATCATTGGGCATATAATCTGTGCCATGCTCGGTAGCAAAGACAGAGTAGCGATTATCATCGCCACGGGGGCGTTTTTTATTTGCGTCACCATGGGCGTGCGGCAAAGCTTTGGGCTGTATTTGCCGGCTTATACAGAATCGCTTGGGATTGGGCGGGAGGTTTTTGCCTTTGCCGTGGGGATGCAAAATCTGCTGTGGGGCATTGCGTCCCCTATTTTTGGCTCTTTGTCCGATCGGCGCGGTCCTGTTCCGGCGGCGATGTTGGGCGGCATATTATTCACTTTGGGGCTGCTGCTGATGGCATATGCGCCCAGTGGAAACATGTTGATTATGGCTCAATTATTAGCCGGGGCGGGGGTTGCGGGCGCCGGTTTTTCGGTGATTTTGGGAGCCGTGGGAAAAATGGTTAGCCCGCAGCGGCGTTCGCTGGCGTTGGGTTTTGTAACCGCCGCCGGCTCTTTTGGACAGTTTGCCATTGTGCCGATAGCGCAAGCGGCAATGTCGGTGTGGGACGCCCGCATGAGTGTATTGCTGATGGCGGGGCTGGCTTTGCTACTGGTTATCTGCGCGCCATTGCTGAGGTTGCCGGCGACGGTGCCGCGGGCGGCGGCGGACTCACCGGGCGGACAAGTGCTGAGGTGCGCCTTGGGCTCACGCAGTTATGTGCTGCTGTTTCTTGGTTTTTTTGTTTGCGGTTTGCAAGTGGTGTTTGTTGCCACACACTTGCCGGCTTATTTGACCGATGCGGGGCTGCCGTCATCGGCGGCGGTGACGGCGCTGGCGCTGATTGGGCTTTTTAATATTTTTGGTTCTTTGGCGTGTGGCTGGGTGGGCGATAAGATGCCCAAAAAAAACGCGCTGGCGATTTTTTATCTTTTGCGCTCGCTGGTGATGGTGATTTTTTTATGGCTGCCGCTGACGCCGTTATCGGCGGCGATTTTTGGTGCGGCCTTGGGTTTTTTGTGGCTGGGCACGGTGCCTCTGACGGCGGGTTTGGTGGGCGTTATGTTTGGCGCGCGCCATTTGTCAATGCTATATGGATTTGTCTTTTTTTCGCACCAGCTTGGTTCATTCGCCGGGGCTTGGCTGGGCGGTTTGCTGTATGACCGTTTAGGCAGTTATGATATGGCATGGAATTTGGCCATCATCATGGGAGTAGTCGCCGCCGCCATGCACATTCCCATTCGCGAACGCCTGAATGATGTATTTGCCCGCCGCTTTGCCTGAACACCGCACGGTGCCTCGGCAAGTTATGGGGCGGCGGCTTTACGGCGGTCTGCGGTGATGGGCGGGCGCGAATGGGCGTTATTGGCGGTTTTGGCGATTTTATGGGGCTCATCTTTTATGATGGCGGAGATTGCCCTGCGGCACATACCGCCATTTACCTTGGTTTTGATGCGGGTGTCGGCGGCGGCGGCGTTGTTGTGTTTGACCTTGCGGGGGCGCGGCGCTAATCTCAATTTTATCTGGCGGAGACGGCGGTGCTATATTGTGATGGCGCTGCTTGGCAGTGCTTTGCCTTTTGCCGGGTTTTCATGGGGGCAGCAATATATTGACAGTTCGCTGGCGGGGATGCTTAATTCCACGACGCCGTTGTTTGCGATTGTTTTTGCTTGGATGACTGCTGAGGAGCCGGTGCGCTGGCGGCGTTTGGCGGGTTTGGTGCTGGGTGCGATCGGGGTGGGGATATTGCTAAATCCAAGTGCTGATGATACGGATATGATGATCTGGGGCTCATTGGCGGCGTTGGCGGCATCGGCTTCATATGCGGTGATGGCAATTTACGCCCGCCGCCGCGCGACTGCTTTTGCGCCGATGGAAAACGCTTGCGGTCAATTAACCTGGTCGGCGATTTTGCTGCTGCCGGTGAGTTTTATGGTGGAAGCGCCGTGGCAGCTGTCGTGGCTGCCGGCACAAGCGATGGTGGCGGCGATGGGAATGGCATTTTTTAGCACCTACTGCGCTTTTTTGCTATATTTTTATTTGCTCAGAAAAATTGGGGCGGTTAATGTAACTCAAGTGGCGTTTATGATTCCTTTGGTGGCGGTGGTTTTGGGGGCGGGATTGCTGGGAGAATCGCTGGGGATGATTTTCTTTGTCGGCGCCGGATTGGTGTTGTTGGGTTTGTTGGTGGCAAATCGGCGAGCGAAGACTTAATCATGTATGGTGTCATATGCCTTGTTTTTTGTGATAAAATTTTTCGCCAAAGGAGCAATTATGGTCAAGCATGAAACCCGACAAACCAAAGAAGTTTTTGTCGCTTATCCCTACACGCTGTTTAAGAAATCGGAATACCGCCGCGTTTACAACAACGCCGGGCGGGAGTACGGCGTCAAATTTATTTTTGCCGATGAGCGCATCACCGACATGCACATTTTGGATAAAATTCGCCGCTACATCACCAGTCTTGCGGATTTTTCCATTTTTGACATTTCCGGATGGAATTCTAACGTTACCTTGGAACTGGGCGTGGCGTACGGAGCGGGGGCAAACTGGTATATTTGCTACAACCCGTCCCACAACGCGCATAATGAAGTGCCGTCCAACATCCGCGGCATCGATCGGATTGAATACCGAGATTTTTCTGAATTGGAAAGCCGCTTAACGGTGCTTTTGGATCAATGGTATCCCAACCAAGGAACCGCGTCGGTGGCAAGCCACGAAGCGGATATGCGTGCCGAGGTGCTGAGCATTTTGCAGCGCAACACTGGCGGTTTGCGCGCGGTTGATATTGCCGATATGCTGAACTGCCGCAGGCAAATGGCGCGAGTCTTAATAGAAAGCCTGGTGAAAGACAAAAAGATTAAGCACACTGGCGCCACCAAAGGCCGTCGTTATTTCTTAAAATAGCCGCCGTTTGCGCCTTGTAATTGGCCATGCAGGAATCGATTAACGCCGTTTTGTCATAGGTTGGGTTTGTTGGTGGCAAATCGGCGGGCGAAGACTTAATCGTATAAAGCGCGTGTTTTTTTAAGGATAATCGTTTAGAATAATGACATGGTTACTGACACAAAAGTGCCGACGGTGGTTTCGGTATTGAATCTTAAAGGCGGCGTGGGCAAAACCACTATTACCGCTTTGCTTGCACGGGAAGCGGCGGCAAAGGGCTTAAAAGTTTTGGCTGTTGATTTAGACCCGCAGGCGAACTTAAGTCAAGCACTTATGGGAGACCATCAGTATCAACAGTTTATGGATGATAAACAATCTTCCATTGTTGAATTATTTAATGGCTATCTGCCAACTTCTGCACACCGTCCTGCTCCATCTACCCTGAATTATGCTGATATTATTAAACCATTTTCCGGTAAATGGTCTGCCACTGGCTCTATTATTCCATCGCGGTTTGATTTTTCTTATAATCTTATTAATTCTGTGCAAAAAGATCAAACAGTTTTGGCGAGATTTATAGGCAACGAAATGATGGATGTAGATCTGATATTGATTGATTGTGCTCCCACAGAGTCAATTTTGACCAGAACTGCATATCACGCATCGCGTTATATTTTGATTCCGGTAAGAACTGAATTTTTCTCAACCATTGGTTTTCCCTTGATGAATGAGTCGCTATCTACTTTTCGTAATGAAAATAGAGGGCATTCAATAGACGTTTGCGGTGTGATTATTAATAAGAATAGATCTAAAAAATCTCCCCTAGGACCTCATCATAGGGATGCTTATTCTGATATAGTAGAAAAAGCACAGGAGTATGAATGGCCTATTTTTGATAATAAAATGAATCACTCTGATGGTTATCCAAAAATGGCAAAAGAAATATATCCTACGCACATAAGAAATGCGCGGTATGAATTTCCAAATATAGCACGTGAATTTTTCCAAAAAATTAATCTGCAAATTAATTGATAAAATACAATAGAAAAATGCAACGAAACCCATTAAAAGAGCAACTGGCTGTTTTAGTCAACAATTTTGGATATGAAAAAGTCCACAAGCTTGTTGGTGAAATCGGCAAGTCTCGGCTTTCTCTTGCCCCGACAGGTACGCTTGCCAAATCGGTGCAGGCGAAGAAAGCGGGGGCAAAGCCTAAGTCCAAACCCAATGCGGTTCGTTTTGTAGAAACTTTGAATATTCTCGACAATGAGAAGAGAAACTTGCTCAGGGATTTGGCGGCAAGATATGAGAACAAGCAATTTATGCCAAATGTCGCCCATGTTCGCGGGTTTTTGGGGCAAGAAAACCGCGATGTGTCACGCATTAAATCAAGGCAGCAGGTTACGCTGGCGGTGTTTAAGATTTTGGCACAATATGATGTATCTGACTTATCACAAATGATAGAGTTTGGTGCATATGGGCCCCCTAAGCGGCTTGGTTCTTATGCCAAAGCCATTGAAAACTTTGGCCAAAGCCGGCGGCAATCCGCTCAATAAGAAATGAAAAAAATTCTTATTGTGTTCATTTGCGCGATTATGTTGCACGTGCCGACGTTTGCCCATGAGAACTTGTCCAAAGGGAAAGAAATACTTGAGGAGATTAAAAAACTCAAGGAAATCTCTGTTGATATTAATATCCAAATTAAAAATTTGGAGCAAAAAATTCATTACATTTATGCACGGCAAGAAGGCAGTGTAAAAAATGTTACTCCGTTGTCATCTGAGTATGGCTGGCATAAAAAATCATCATGGGACAAACTTAAAAAAGGGATGTCTGAACAACAGGTTATTTCTATATTAGGTCCGCCGACTAAAATAGACAAAGAGACGTATTTTGATACTAGAAAACTGTACTATCAAGGAGAAGTGAAAAATTCTGGATATGTTAGCGGTAATGTTAGTATTAATAAACACTCTGATAGGATGTCTGGGTCTTGGCCTCCTGTTTTTGAATGAGATAACAGTATTTCAATGTCTATTGCCTTTGCCGATATTTTGGGACAAATTACCGACCCATATTTACACACTGATTTAATTAGTGGCAATCTTGTCACTGAGGC
>JBPCWX010000045.1:0-2266 GCA_051009095.1 Gammaproteobacteria bacterium
ATGGGCGGTGCGCCATACGCAGAGGAATGTGGTGCGGCTGGTCCATATTTATCAGCGAGTTGAGGGTGGCGGCAGATAATCGCTTTGGGCCTTTTTGGGCTTGGCTATAGCCCATCAAAATACCGCCTGTTCCAGAAGAAAAACGCTTGGCATCAAGGTCGCAATTTTTAACATCTTCATAGCGGGTGAGTGCCCAAAAGCCCGCTACATCGGTGTCGGCAGGTGGTTGCCACCATGATACGGGGGCTTGGGCGCGCAATTTATGAAAATATTCATAAGGCTGGCCGTGCGCCTGAAAATCCAAGATATTAATGAGGTCAAAACCAGACGGCACCTCATATTTTATGTGGGCGGGGCGATAGCTATTATCCTCACCCGTAATTTTTTCCGATAGGGCGCGCATGCCACCTCCTCAAAATAATCTATGGCACAATTATAAACACAGATGCCATAACAACAAGATAAAAGGGTTTTACTTTGAAACAATCCGCAAACTGGCTATAAACCAACCTATCGGCCAGCATAATGGCCAGCATATTGGAGAGATGCCGGAGTGGTTGAACGGGGCGGTCTCGAAAACCGTTGTGCGCGCAAGCGTACCGAGGGTTCGAATCCCTCTCTCTCCGCCATTTGCTTGTGCGGTATAAGCATTTGCCAACCTCAATAAATTTGCAAAATTTAAGCTTGTAGTTCTAGCATGAATTTGTGCAACGATATTATCTGCACATCATTGCCGATAGAAAATGCGTCATCGCCGCCATACACCACATATTTCCGTGTCGCACCAACATCTTTGCAAGTCTGGTTAAAATGTTTGCCGAGTTTAGGGGCAGCACCATATTTAATTTCCACCGCCCAGACTTCCGCATTTGGCATTTTAATCACTAAATCAATTTCTGCACCAGCGGCGGTGCGATAAAAATATATCTCAGCCAGTCGCGGTAACACCGAATAAATATTTTCTACCACAAATCCCTCCCAACTTTTGCCGAGAATGGGATTGGATAATAGTGCGTCATAAGTGCCAATGCCTAATAGCCGATGTAGCACACCGCTATCACGCACATAATAGCGCGGTGATTTCACCAGTCGCTTTTTAACATTTGCATGCCATGGCTCAATACGCCGCACAAGCAAAATATCCGTCAATATATCAATATAGTAACTTATCGTTTTGCTATCTATTTCTAGGTTCATGCCCAATTTAGAATGATTTATGGTCTCACCTTGCAAGTGCGCCAGCATTGTCCATAAACGTCTTACCCTCGTGGCAGGAACCTGAAATCCCATTTGTGGAATATCGCGCTCAAGATATGTGCGGATGAGGTCTTCCAGCCAGCCCATTGCGACATCATCATCGGCGGCAAGATAGCTATCAGGAAAGCCCCCGCGCAACCAAAGGCTCTGAATATGTTTTTGCGTATTGTCCACCTCCAAAATATTCAGCCCTGTTATGTTAAGATAGGTTATTCGGCCCGCCAAACTCTCCGAAGATTGCCGTAACAAATCCATTGAGGCTGAACCCAAGAGTAGAAATTGACCTGTTTTACGCCCCGCCTGCCTATTTTCATCAATTAAACCGCGTAGAACCGTGAATATATCAGGGGCGCGTTGAATTTCATCCAGAATAACCAGCTTATCACTTTGGGCGCGCAAAAAGCTCTTGGGGTCGCTTAATTTGAATAAATCTTCGGTATCTTCTAAATCAAGATAAATTGACTCTCTATCTTTAGCGATGGCTTTTGCAAATGTTGTTTTACCCACCTGACGCGCACCCAACAAAGCAACTGCTGGTGTGCGATTGAGGCTTTTGTTTAACCTATCGGTGATTAATCTCTTTAACATACCTTGTAATTTAGGAGTTATACTCCGAAATTACAAGGTATAATGCCAAGTTCTATCAATTTTGCCAGTTGGGTTTGCGTTTTTCAATAAATGCGCCGATGCCCTCATCGGCATCGGCGGCCAGCATGTTTTCTACCATAACATTAATGGTGTGGTCATAGGCCGCGCCAATCGGCAAATCAATTTGCTCATAAAATGCCTGTTTGCCGCGTGTCATGGTAATGTCTGATTTGGCGCATAATATAGCGGTCATATCGGCCAATGCAGTGGCCAGTTGGTCGCCTGCCACCGCTTGATTAACCAACCCCAATTCAACCGCTTTATCAGCATTGATATTATCGCCTAATAACAGCATTTCCATCGCCTGTTTGCGCCCGACATTGCGGCTCAACGCCACCATAGGCGTAGAACAAAACAGCCC
>JBPCWX010000046.1:0-11435 GCA_051009095.1 Gammaproteobacteria bacterium
GTTTTGGCGGCCGTGCTTTTTTTGCCAGCGGACCACGGCAGTGGCAAAATTGGGCGGCATGCTAATCAATTATCCGGTGATAAAAATCTGGTGTTTATTGCCACCGTCGCATCATCCGACAAGCGGGCGCGTTTCGCCGTGCTGCAAGACGGCAAAAGATTGCTCATCAATGCCGGCGGCGTGCAAGGCGGCGCGCAATTTTTGCGGGGGTTCATCCATCGGTTCGTCGGTCAGCTGAAAAGTCCCCCAATGGGTTGCTATTGCCATCCGTGCATCTAAATCGCGAAAAATTTGCACCGCTTCATCGGGATTGACATGTGCCTGCTTCATAAACCAGCGGGGTTCATAGGCGCCAATGGGAATAGCCGCCAAATCAAAGCCGCCATAGCGCCGTGCCAAATCGATAAAATCGGGTGAATAGCCGGTGTCGCCGATGAATAAAAAGCGAAAATTTTGCGCCGCGACAATCCATGATGACCATAAGGTGCGGTTGCGATCCCACGGTAGGCGCGAACTCCAATGCTGGCACGGTGCGGCGGTAATTTGCAAACCGCCCAAGGTTGCGCTGTCGTGCCAGTCCAATTCATACACGCGGCTTGCTCCCTGTTGGCGCAGCCATTTTCCCACTCCCAAAGGGGCAAAAAATTGTGTGTCGGCGCGGCGGCGCAATAATTGCTTAATTGATGAATAGTCCAAATGATCATAATGATTGTGCGAGATTAAGACCGCATCAATGGGCGGCATATGCGCCAACGCCAAACCCGGCGGGGTGCCGCGCTTGGGCCCGGCAAAAGGCAAGGGAGAGGCGCGGGATGAAAAATGCGGGTCGGTGAGGATGTTTAACCCGCCCAGCTGCAGCAATAGGGTGGCATGACCAATCCACGTGACAGTCGGCTGTCGGCGATTGGTGCGCAAAAATGCCCCATCATTGGCCGCCAGTGGAAAAGATAACAGCGGATGTTTGGGGGCTTCGCGCCGCCACCGCAATAAATCGGCAAAAGGCTTGTTGATGGCTCCGAGGTAATTGTTGCGAAAACTGCCGTCCGCCAGATGATGCGCGCGTGGGGCGGCGCCTTGCACGCGGCGGGCAATGGTCAGCAGCGGCGACAATGCGGCAAAAATCAACGCCCGCAAAATGCGGCGGCGGGAAGGATGCGGCGATTTCTTCATATAGTGCATTATAAATTTTTGCCGCTTATAATTGCTTCAGCATAAAAATTTTTGTGATAATGAGCATGGTATATATTTTTCCCGATTATGTCGGCAGGGGGACAATTATGGATTAAAATAGGCGCTCTTGCAGATTCTGATATGGCAATTTCCAACACCACCTCTTTTCGCCGCCGCTTTGGCGCTTGTCTGACTGACACCTTGGACGGGCACATTAAAAACCTCAACGGCCAGCAGTGTCACCGCTTGCATCAGCTTGTGATGACGGCGGTGGAGGCGGAATTGATCGATTTTGCCCTAAACAAATGTGCCGGCAACCGTTCCGAAGCCGCCAAAATGCTCGGGATTAGCCGCACCACGCTGGGGCGCAAAATCTCACCCAACAAAACACCCTAAAATTTTGGCATACTCGTCCATCGTAAGACATGAAAATTAATACGGCCCTGATTAGCACTGCTGACAAAAGCGGTTTGCCGGCGATTGCCGCCGTTTTAGTCAAACTCAAAGTGTGCGTCTATTCCACCGGGGGCACCGCCAAAGCCCTGCAAGCGGCCGGGGTGGAAGTGACAGATGTGGCGACGCTGACCGGTTTTCCAGAAATGTTGGACGGGCGCGTAAAGACGCTGCATCCGCATGTTCATGCGGGCATTCTTGCCGATGGACAAAATGAGGAACATTTGCGTGTCTTGGCGGAACGGCAGCTGCCCAAAATCGATCTGGTGGTGGTTAATTTTTATCCTTTTGAACAAGCCGCAGCCACGTCGGAAGAGGCGGAGGTGATTGAAAATATAGACATTGGCGGCCCCGCCATGGTGCGGGCGGCGGCCAAAAATTACGCTTCCACTGTGGTGTTGACCGACCCGCAGGATTACCCGGCCTTTATCGGTGAAATGGAAAAAAACCGCGGCAATATCTGTGCTGAACATGCCCGCATTTTGGCGGTTAAGGCTTTTGCGGCGGTGGCGCATCTGGACGCCGCCATTGCCAATTATTTTTGCGGCGGCGGCGATTTTCCAACACATCATTTTTTGCATTTGCACAAGCAGATGGATTTGAAATATGGCGAAAACCCTCACCAGCACGCCGCCTGCTATGAGCGTTATGGCAAAAGCGGCGGTTTTATTCAGCTGCAAGGCGCGCCCCTGTCATACAACAATTTATTGGATGCGCAAGCGGCCAGCGAACTTGCCGCCATGATGGAGCAGCCGGCCGCGGTGATTGTAAAGCATAATAATCCGTGCGGCGCGGCGGTTGCCAAAGAGCCGCGGCAGGCTTTTCATATGGCGCGGCGCGGCGATACGGTGTCGGCATATGGCGGAGTGGTTGCTTTCAATCGCGAAGTGGGCGGCGACACTGCGCAAGCTTTGGCGGAGCATTTTTTTGAGGTTGTGCTGGCCCCGCAATTCACCTCCGAGGCAAAACAAGAATTTGCCGCCCGCACCCATAAGCTGCGGGTATTGCTCTCTCCGCTGGCACCGACTGGCGACGGAGTGGTCATTCGCAGCATCGGCGATTTGTTTTTATCGCAGACGCCGGATATGATGGATGACACTTTGCCGATTAGGGTGGTGACGAAAAAATCGCCGACTCAGCGGCAGTTGGCGGATTTGACCTTTGCCTGGCGGGTAGCGGCGGCGGTCAAGTCCAATGCGATTGTCATAGCGCGCGAAGGGGCGACTTTGGGCGTGGGAGCCGGACAGATGAGCCGTGTTGACAGTGCGCGGCTGGCGTGCCGCAAGGCCGCTGAGGCGGGATTGAAATTGGAAGACAGCGTTGCCGCTTCTGATGCTTTTTTTCCTTTTGCGGATGGCATCGATGAATTAATTGACGCTGGTGTTGCCGCCGTTATTCAACCCGGTGGCAGCAAGCGCGATAATGAAGTTATCGCCACTGCCGATAAAGCCGGCATTGCCATGGTGTTTACGGGCCGCCGCCATTTTCGGCATTGATTCATTGATCCCGCAAGCGGCGGTTTTTTTTACGGTGCCGCCCCATGCTGGGATATTTGAGGACTGTTTTTATCCCCTAAAAATAAGCGGCGTTAAAGCGGTGCTAAATTGATATGTGCGCTATCTGGCATGGTTAGGAATTTTTTAATCCATCCCAAAAATGGACAACAGATTCCTTAGGGGGTGCGCTCCAAGCCGTGGCATAAATCACTTCGAAGGTTGCCGGCACGCGCCCCCGGTCATCAGCAAACAGTTGCTGATAAGTGTCGAGCATGAGTTGCCATTTGTGCCGTCCCATTAATCCACGGGGGCGGGTTGACAAGGCGCAACCCGCCCCGGCATTGTGCGCATCTCGCAGGGCCTCGGCAGCGCTGGAATAGCTTAGGGTCAGATGTTCGGCGGACAGCACCGGCTCGGCAAAACCCGCTTGCGACAGCATATCGCCGATGTTGTGCATATCCGTGAACGTGTGCACCCGTTGCGGCGGCGATAATTCCACTTTTGCCCAAGCCGCCCGCACTTCTTGCCAAGTGTCGGGACCCAGTACGCTAAATGCCAGCAGCCCCCCTGTCGGCGATAGCACCCGCGCCGCTTCCGCCAAAGCCGTCTCCATAACAGTCCACTCCCAGCATAAATTTGACCACAATAAATCTGCCGATGAATCGGCCAAGGGCAACGCTTCGGCATCTGCCAAGGCATAAAAATGGGCAGCCGTCTCCGTCCGCAGCACCGGTAAGGCAAAATCCAAGGCGATAATTTTGGCGGCGGGAAAGTGTGTGGCCAATGTGTGTCCGTTGCCGCCCACATCTATTGCCATCTGCGGCGCCGGCGCTATTTCGGTTAACCGCTCCTCCAAGCGTTCACCCACAATGTCGGCGACGGCGTTGTTGCCCCCGGCGGCAGCGGCGCGCGAAAAAGCCCGCCGTGCCTGCCGCTTGTCAATCGCGCTGTTCATCATCAATTATCTCCGCTTCGGCATCAATGATGCCGTCATCCGCACGCTTATTTTTTGTTTTGACACGGGAAACGGAAAACGGAAAAAATAATATAACCGCGGCCAATATATCCGTCAGATAGCCGGGAAAAAGCAATAAAAGACCGACCGCCCACCATCTGAATGCGCCGACCAGCAGGGTTGACGATAAATTTTCATCTTGCGCCATATGAAACGCTTCGGCAAAACTAATCTTTGCCATTTTAATAAACAAGATGCCTAATATTGCCACAGCGGTAAAATACAGCAACGCCCAGAGCGGGGCGTCGATGAGCCAGCTTATCGCTAAATAAATTTCTAAAAACGGCAATAGCAGTATAATAAACGGCAACAATGGAAATGGCATCTTTATTTTTATCCGATGGGCAGCAATGTGCCGTCATTTTGTGCAATGCGCCAGACGCAAAAACTGCACACGCTATTGCCCATGAGTTGGTGAATAGCAAAACAGCGGCTTGTGTTAACATTTTACCTTGCTGCTGCTCCATTTATCAATGGGACGGCAAAATGCAAGAGGATACGGAAACGCCTATGCTCATTAAAACGCATGCCAGCCGCATTGACGCAGTGGTGGAAACTATCCGCCGCCTGCATCCATATGACACGCCAGAGATTATCGCTTTGCCGATGGTCGGTGGTGCTCATGATTATTTGCAATGGGTCGCCGCACAAACACAGCGCTAATCGCCCTTGCCGCCCTGACGCTCACCGTCGGCGCCGGAGCGGTGCGGGTGGAACCGCTGCCGCCGGAGCAGGCTTTTGTCTTTGCCGCCAATAGCGGCAATAACACGGTGCAAGCAGTGTATACCATGCCTGAGGGCTTATATTTATATCGCGAAAAATTATTGCTCACCACGGCGACGCCCGGTTTTGCCGTGCAATCGGTGCATTATCCGCCGGGCATTTTGCACAACGATCCATTTTTTGGCGAAATGGAGATTTATTATCACGGCGTTACTGTGGAAGCGCAAATTCAAGGGGAGGGTGAATTTACGCTGCGTGTTTTATCGCAAGGATGCGATGAGCAAGTTGGCATCTGTTATCCGCCGCGCGAAGATGTGGCATTTTTGCGCACCGGCATTGCCGCTCATGCGGCAGCGGAATCATCGGCGGAGAGTTTGCCCGCCGGGGCGGATGAGTCGGCGGCGGCGGCGGCGGTTATCGCTGAGGGCAATCTTTGGTGGACGCTGGTGGTATTTTTTGGTTTTGGCTTGCTGCTGTCTCTGACGCCTTGTGTTTTGCCGATGCTGCCGATTTTATTGGGCATTATCGGCGGTGATGCGGGTGGTCGACGGGGGTTGATGTTGACGGCGGCGTATATTGCCGGGGTGTGTTTATCGTTTACGGCGCTGGGCGTGGCGGCGGGTTTGTCGGGGCAGTTATTATCGGTTTATTTACAGCAGCCGCTGATTTTGGCAGGGTCGGCATTATTATTTGTGGCGTTGTCCATGTCAATGTTTGGCTGGTATGATTTGCGGCTGCCGTGGCGCGCCCCCACCGCCACTGGCGGCAGTGCGGGGGGGGCTTTGCTGATGGGGATTTTTTCGGCGGTGATTGTCAGCCCTTGTGTGGCCGCTCCTCTGATTGGCTCCCTGATATATATTGGCAATACTGGAGATGCGGTGACTGGTGGCTTATCGCTATTGTCATTATCTCTGGGCATGAGCGCGACCTTGGCGGTTGCCGGGGCGACTGCGGGGGTGGCACTGCCGCGGGCGGGCGAATGGATGAATGATATTAAGCGCATGTTGGGCGGGTTGATGCTGGCGGTGGCGGTGTGGGTGGCGTCGCCGCTGCTGCCGGCGCCGCTGTCATTGTTTCTTTATGGCGCGATTTTAATTTTTCTGGGCGTGTTGGCGCACGCTTTGGAGCCATTGCCCGTCAATGCCGGCAGTGCCAGGCGATTGCTAAAAACCGCGGGGGTGCTGGCGTTGTTGTGGGGTGCGGTGATGGTCATTGGCGCTGCCGGCGGCGGACGAAATCCACTGGCGCCGCTGGCGCATATGCAAGGCAGTAGCGCCGGGCAGGAAGAAGCCCCGATATTTTTGTCGGTGGATTCATTGGCGGCAGTGCGGGGCGAAATTGCCGCCGCCCAAGGGCGGCCGGTGATGCTGGATTTTTATGCCGATTGGTGTGTGTCTTGCAAAGAGATGGAAATGTTTACATTCACCGATTATCGGGTGCGGCAGCAGCTGGCGGCGGCGGTGTTATTGCGCGCGGATGTGACGGCAAACACGGCGGCGCATCGCGAGCTGCTGGAGCATTTTGGTTTGTATGGTCCGCCGGCGATTTTATTTTTTGACCGACAAGGTGAATTGATTGTCCACACCCGCGTGATTGGTTATCAATCCGCCGATGATTTTTTGCGAACTTTGCGCCTTGCTTGGCCGGTGGTAAACAGCAGCACCGCCGTTGCCATGACAATCTGACGGTTTTTTATTTCGCCAAAAAACCGCCGTCTATGGGCAGCAATACGCCGGTGATATAAGCCGATGCCGGGGATGCCAAAAAAACTGCGGCGCCATCCATATCGGCGAGTTCGCCATTGCGCCCTAATAAGGTGTTTTGCGCCAGCGCCGCCGACAGTTGCGGATCGGCAAAAAGCATTTGTGTTAAATCACTCGGAAAATAGCCCGGAAGTATGGCATTGACGCGGATATTTTGTCCGCCCCAAGTGCGTGCCAAAAGGCGTGTGAGTTGGGCGATACCGCCTTTGGAGGCGCCATATCCCGCATCCCCCAAACCCGCGCGCAATGACTGCATAGAGCCAATGTTGATGATTGAGCCGCCTGAGGTCATGCCGGCAACCAGGGCGCGCGATAAGAAAAACGGCGCGCCTAAATTGGTGTTGAGCGTTTGCTGCCAGCCTTCGATGGTCACCCCATCGGTGGATTCGGCAAGGTCCGGCGACGTGCGTAAATTGATCCCGGCAGCATTGACTAAAATTGACGGCGCCCCAAAAAAAGATGCTGCTTGCGCTGCTATCTGCGGGGCGGCGGCAAGGTCGGATACATCCGCCGCCAAGACTGCCGCCCGCTTGTCGCCGCACCGGTCGTCAATCTCCGCCGCCGCTTCTTGTAGCACTGTTTGGCGGCGTCCGATGAGCACCACCCGCGCCCCGGCGCGCGCCAGTGCCAGCCCAATGCGCCGCCCAATGCCAGAGCCGCCGCCGGTGACCACCGCGGTGCAATCCGCCAAGCTAAATAAAGAGGAGATAAAATTTTCATTTGCTGTCTGGTTCATGTTGTTTTAGTCTTTCATTGGTGAGAGTGCGATGCACGCAAGGGAAGGTGTTATAATTTAGCCATTCATTATGCAGTAAAAAAAGGAGTGGCACTATGGGATTTTACATTTTTTTGGGCGTTTTGGCGGCGTTGGCGATATATGTCGCTGTGATTTACAATAATTTAGTGCAAAACAAAAATCGGGGCGAAAATGGTTTTGCCCAGATTGACGTGCAGCTGAAGCGGCGCTATGATTTGATCCCGAATTTGGTGGAGACGGCAAAAGGATATTTATCGCACGAGCGCGAAACTTTGGAATCGGTTACGGCAGCCCGCAATGAGGCGGCGCAGATGCTGAGCAAGTTGTCGGGCAATTTGGCGGATGTTGGAGCGGCGCAATCTTTGGCGGCGGCGGAAGCGACGCTGGGCGGTGCTTTGGGACGGCTGCAAGTGGCCGTGGAAGCCTATCCCGATTTAAAGGCATCCGCCAATATGTCGCAGTTGTCCGAGGAATTAACCTCAACCGAAAATAAAGTGGCATTTGCGCGGCAGGCATACAATGATGCGGCCACTGAGTATAATACCTATCGCCAGAGTTTTCCGCCGCTGCTGTTTGCGGGGATTTTTGGTCATGGTGCAGATTTGGCGATGTTGGAGTTTGCCGATCGGGAGAAGTTGGAAGAAGCTCCCAAGGTTAGTTTTTGATTTGGAAAGGAGTGATAGTTATGGCTGATATGAAAGCGCAAAAAGAAGCTGAGGCATATGTGCGAAAAAAGTTGTTCGAGAAAGAAGGAATGGCTTTCTCGGAACAGAAAGTGGCTTTGTCCCGCACTAACAATGAGGGCGAATTTAAATTTGATGCGGTTGATGCAAAGAAAGAGATTGCGATTAACATTTCCACCAGTTCACTGTTTACCGTCACTGGAAAAGAAGGGTCCGGCAAGGTGCATAAGATTCGCTCCGATATGTTTTTTTTGTTTCTGGCAAAAGTTAAAGAGCGCCGCGTGGTGTTTACGGAAAAAGACATGTATGACTATTTTGCAAAGCAAAAGAAAGCGGGTCGGGTGCCCACAAAAATTAAACTTCAATATATGGAGTTACCTCCCATGTTGCGGCAAAAAGTGGAAGATGATCGCGCCAAGGCAGTTGCGGAAGTCAAACCCTAAGCACCCAAGCAGGAAGTCGAAAATCTTACTTTGGCGGCGTGGTCGTCATTTCCTGCACCCCCTGATTCGCCAGTTTATCGGCTTGCACATTGCCGGCGCATTCGGCGTGACCGCGCACCCACACCCACTCAATAGTATGCGGCGATGAAGCAGCCTCTAACTGCCGCCACAAGTCTGCATTCTTAATCACCTTGCCGCCTGCCGAGCGAAAATTCCGCCGCCGCCAGTTAGGAAGCCATTGCGTCATGCCTAATTGCAAGTATTGCGAATCGGTGTATAGCGTCACCGCGCAAGGGCGGGTTAGCGCAGTCAAGGCGTGAATGACCGCAGATAATTCCATGCGGTTGTTGGTGGTGTCGGGGGCGCCGCCAAATAAATGTTTTTCTTGATGGCGATATTGCAAAACCGCTCCCCAACCGCCCGGGCCTGGGTTGCCCTTGCAAGCGCCATCGGTGTAAATGACCACCTTATCTTTCATATATTGTTTTTTGCTGCACTTCTGCCGCCGCCGCGCGGGCGGATAAGCGGTGCTCGGCAAAATCCGGCACAATCACATGAAGCCGCAGCCGATGTTTGCTGGCGCTGATAAAATAAACCCCGCCGCATAAGGGCCACCAGCGCCGCCCGGCCTTTTCCATCCATCCAAAACGGCGGCGGTTTGGTCGCTGCAAGGGCGGTAAAAAAACCGCAAAGCGTCCTTCCACAATCGCCATGTCCAACAACGCCAGCCAGTCTTTTAGGCGGTGCAAAGGCAGCCATTTGCCATACCACGGCAGCCGCGCTAGGCGCGCCGTCATGCCCAGCAAACTCCATGGATTGAAGCCGGCAATCACCAGTCGCCCATGGGGACGCAGCACGCGCACCGCCTCCCGCAAAACCGCATGTGGATTGGCGGAAGCCTCCAAAGCGTGGGTGAGCAAAATAAAATCCACCGAATCATCGGCAAAAGGCAATGCCGCCCAATCGGCAATGATCTGGCAATGCGGCGACAAACCGATAATGGCATGATTGCGTGTTGGGGCGCGGCGCGTCAAATGGCGGTGCGACAGCCCTAATTGCAAGGTGAAAAAACCAAAACTGTCGCGCGACATCTGATTGCAATAACGCTGCTCTTGTGCCAGCACCCAGCGGCCAAAGCTGGTGCTAAACCAGTCTTCGGGGTTGTGTTTTGTCGTTTTTTGTATTAACATTGCAACATGTCTAATATTATGGTCATTCCTGCGTTGAGTGATAATTATATCTTTTTGGCGGCGGCAAATGGGTACGCCGTGTTATTTGACCCGGGCGAAGCCGCGCCAGCCTTGGACGCCTTGTGGAAAAATCGCTTATCTTTGGCGGCGGTGGTCATCACGCATCGCCATGCCGATCATATCGGCGGGGTGGCGGAAATTTTGCGGGCATCTCCCGATTCTATTTTATATGCGCCAGCGGGTTGCGGTTTGGCAACGGCGCAGATAGTCGCTGACGGCGAAAAATTGTCGCTATTGGATGGCGCGCTGAATTTGCGTGTTATGGCGACACCGGGGCATACTGCGGAGCATTTAGCATATATCGGAACTTATTTCGATGATGCCGTGGCATTTTGCGGCGACACTGTTTTTGCTTGTGGTTGCGGGCGGGTGCTTGATGGGACGATGGCGCAAATGTTTGCCTCGGTGCAAAAAATCGCGGCATTGCCCGACAATCCGAATATTTATTGCGGGCATGAATATACGGCAAATAACATTCGCTTTGCCTTGGCGGTGGAGCCTGATAATGAAGCATTGCAGCGGCGGCATATGGAAACCGCCAAAAAACGGGCGGGTGGTTTGCCGACCGTGCCATTTTCGCTTGCGGATGAGCGGGCGTGCAATCCATTTTTTCGTTTGCGCGAACCCGCAGTAAAAGAGGCGGCAGAGAATTGGGCGAAGCGGGAATTACCCAATGATGAGGCGGTTTTTACTGCTTTACGGCAGTGGAAAGATTCATTTTGAGCGGCGACAAATACGCTGAGTGGGCGGCATGATATTGCGGCTGGCGGTGCTGCCGTTAAGCCCATATATCGCAGATTGAATTA
Organism: Gammaproteobacteria bacterium; assembly: GCA_051009095.1. Classification (GTDB taxonomy): domain Bacteria; phylum Pseudomonadota; class Gammaproteobacteria; order Tethybacterales; family Persebacteraceae; genus Doriopsillibacter. The sequence continues at coordinate 10,560 of JBPCWX010000046.1, forward strand.
AAATATAGTGATGAACGCATTTTTGCGACATGATGATTATTTAAGCGGACAAGCGGCACAAGCGCGGGCGGCGCAGGCATTTTTTGCCATGCGTTTGTCTTTGGCGGCGGGCGTGCTGATGTTTGTTATTAAATTGTATGCCTATTATCTGACCAATTCGGCGGCGATTTTGTCGGATGCGGCGGAGTCGGTGGTGCATTTGTTTGCGGTGGGTTTTGCCGCCGGCAGTTTATGGTTTGCGATGAAGCCGCCCGACCGTGGGCATTTATACGGACACGACCGCATTAATTTCTTTTCCGCCGGCTTTGAAGGAGCGATGATTATTTTGGCGGCATTGTTTATCGTTTACGAAGCGACGCAAAAATGGTTGGGCGGGTTGCACTTGCAGCGGTTGGAATACGGCGTAATTTATATCGCTTTGGCGATGGTGATTAATGGCGTGTTGGGCGTGTATTTACTGCGCAGTGGGCGGCGTCTGCATTCCATGGTGTTAGAGGCGAATGGGCGGCATGTCTTATCGGACAGTCTAACAAGTTTTGGTGTGGTGGCGGGTTTGCTGCTGACAAAATGGACGGGTTGGTTGCCGTTGGATCCCATTGTGGCGATGTTGGTGGCATTGCATATTTTATGGTCGGGCGTCGATCTCATTCGCCGTTCGGTGCAGGGATTGATGGATCGTGCCGACCCCGAGGTGGATGATATTTTGCGCCGTGTCTTGGATGAGGAAACAGCGCGGCATGGTGTATCGTATCATTTTTTACGCCATCGCAACGCCGGCAATCGCTTGGCGATAGATTTTCATTTGCAGTTTGACAATAGCGAAACCATTGCCGTCGCCCACGAAAAAGCCACCCGCATTGAACAGGCGATTGGGCG
>JBPCWX010000047.1:0-1994 GCA_051009095.1 Gammaproteobacteria bacterium
AGAGGAAAAAGAAGAAACAGAGGGAAAAGAATAAGCGTCCAACCGCGTTAGCGGTTGGCGGCCCGTCCCAAGCGGCTGCGTATCCGTGCGTAGCACGGATTGGCGCATAGCTCGCTTGGGAGAAAGATGAATCGTCCAACCGCCCAAGCGGTTGGACGTTAATTTTTTTGCTTCTAGTTTGATTCTTCTTTAAAGTCCGCTCAACAAGCTGATGAGGGTGATGATGGATTTAAATTTTACAACTGAATATGAAGATTTTCGCACACAGGTGCAGGGTTTTCTTAAAGAATATGGCGACCAAGCCCCCAAAGCCAGCAATCGCTCGGTGCGTAGCAAAAAGCGGTTGGCGTGGCAAAAAATTCTGTTGCAACATGGCTTTGCGGCGCGCACTTTGCCAAAAGAATATGGCGGCTATGGCGCACAGCCAGACGCGCTGAAATCGCGTATTATTGCGGAAGAATTTGCCCGCGCCAAAGTGCCAAGCGGCATTGCGGGGCAGGGCATCAATATGCTGGTGCCAACTTTGCTAGAGCTTGGCACAGAGGAACAAAAGCAAAAATATATTGCGGCCACTTTGCGCGGCGAGATGGTGTGGTGTCAGGGCTATTCTGAGCCCGGTGCGGGTTCTGATTTGGCTTCATTGCGCACGGCGGCGGTGATTGAGGGCGATGAATTTGTTATTAACGGCCAGAAAATCTGGACCAGCACCGCGCAATTTGCCGATATGATGTTTTGCTTGGTGCGCACCGAGCCAGACGCGCCCAAACACCAAGGCATCAGTTATTTGCTGATTCCGATGGACACGCCGGGCATTGAGGTGCGGCCACTGATGACGATGACGGGCTTTGCCGAATTTAACGAAGTTTTTTTTACCGATGTGCGCGTGCCAACCAGCGCGATTGTTGGCCAGCGCGGTGAGGGCTGGAAAGTCGCCAATGCCACCCTCACCCATGAGCGCGGCATGTTGGGCGACCCCGATGCGGCTTTGTCGCGGCTCAATTCCATTGTTGATATTATGAAGCGCGAGCAGGTGGATGGAAAATCGCTGATGGATAATGCGGTTTATCGTGACAGGCTGGTGGCGTTGCAGGCGGAAACCTATGCCATGAAATTTAATGGTATGCGGCTGACAACAATGGCCAGCGAAAAGCAATCGGCAGGCCGCGCCGCAGGCCAATCAACAGGAATGGCGGGGTTACTGGTCAAATTGCAGGGTTGTGAGTTAAACCATCGGCTGGCTGAGCTGGCGATTGATGTGATGGGCGAATATGGCATGCTATATGAAGACAGCCCGTTTTTGCGCGATAGCGGCATGTGGCAAACCGCCTATATGTTTGACCTTGGGCTGATTATTGGCGGCGGCTCGGCGCAAATTCAAAAAAACATTATTAGCGAGCGCGGGCTGGGAATGCCACGCGAACCAAAACCAGCAAAATAGAGAGAGCGATTATGTATTTTGGATTATCTGAAAATCAATTGATGTTGCAAGATTCGGTGCGCCGCTATTTAGAGGATAATGCGGATTTAGAACAGTTGCGCGGTTATGTTGAGGGTGATGCGGCATTGGCGCAAAAACTGCATCGCGGCTTGTTGGATTTGGGTGTGCATTTGACCTTATTGCCAGAGGCGCATGGTGGGCTGGGCATGGGCATTTTGGAGGCCGCGCTGATTCAACAAATGTTGGGGCGTTATGTTGCGCCAAGCGGTTTTGCGGCCGCCTATGCGTTGGCGGTGGTGGGGCTAGAGGCCGCCACGCCAGAGCAACAGGCCGATTGGCTGGGGCGTATCGCCAATGGCGAAGTGGTGATGGGGGTCGGGCTGACGGAAGCCACAGGCGCACGCGAGCAAAGCGGCCTAATTTTGACGGGTGAAAAAGCAGCAGGCCGCGCCAGCTTTGTTATGACCAGCGAAAATGCCACGCATTTTATGCTGACTGCTGGTGATGATTTATTGATTGTGGCGCGTGATGATAAAACCATTTCGCAAAGCGCGCT
>JBPCWX010000048.1:0-8438 GCA_051009095.1 Gammaproteobacteria bacterium
CAGCCGGTCAAGATGTTGTGGGATTGGCAAATTTTTGAATTGGACGGCTGGGTTGTGCCTGACGGATTGTCTCAAGATCGCTTGCAGGCGGTGTTGGATTATTTGTATTTTGCCACTGACACACAGCGTTTGGCGGATCAGGCAAAATATATTTCATATGGCCCAGCACGCAAGTCTTCCGCTCCACTGGTCGGCAAACATGCCACTTTGGGCATTGATATGGCGCCCCATATGCCCACCGATCCCAACAATGCGCAACATACGCTTTACAACAACATTGAATGGTGGGCCGACCATCGCGATGATTTGGATCAGCGTTGGGAAGCATGGTTGAACAGCTAATCCGCAAGAAATAAGCGGCGGCAGAGGGAGGCTATGGCACACGAGTATGACTCGGGGCGTCTAAACCTCCCTTTTGTCGGGCATTGCACATTTGCTAAGTATCCGGCGGTTGCCGACTGGGACAATCTGCATGCCGATGTTGCTATTTTAGGGGCACCTTTTGACAGTGGGACACAATATCGCCCGGGTGCCCGTTTCGGACCGCGGGCAGTGCGCGAAGCCTCCACTCTGTTTGCTTTTGGCCACGGTGGTGCCTACGACTTTGAGGACGATATTGTTTATCTACCGCCCAATAAAATTATTGTCGACGCGGGTGATGCCGACATTATTCACACTGACACCCCACAAAGTCACGCCAACATAGAAAATGCCGTCCGTGCAATTTTGGCGGCTGGAGCATTGCCGGCGACGATTGGTGGCGACCACTCAATAACGATTCCATGCCTGCGGGCTTTTGACCGGCAGCCGCCTCTTCATTTGATACAAATTGATGCGCACTTAGATTTTGTTGACTCTCGGCATGGCGTCCGTTTTGGCCACGGCAACCCAATGCGCCGTGCCTCTGAAATGCCATATGTGCTGAGCATGCTGCAAGCCGGGATCCGCAATGTGTCTTCTTCTAACCGCGAAGATTACGCCGCTGCGCACGCTGCCGGCTCAACGATTTTATCGGTCCGCGAGGCGAGACGGCTGGGGGCGGAAGCGGTGGCCGCCTGTTTGCCGGCGGGCGAAAGATATTATTGCACAATTGACATCGATGCTTTTGACCCCTCCATTGCCCCCGGCACTGGCACGCCATCGCACGGCGGTTTTTTATATTATGAAGTGTTGGAATTGCTAAAACTGATTGGTCGGCGAGGCCAAGTGGTTGGCTTGGATTTGGTGGAGGTTGCGCCCGCATATGACCCGGCGGCAGTAACCGCAACATTGGCGGCACAACTGCTGCTCAATTTTATCGGCGCAATATTACACGAAAAATGATTGAAGGCGGTGCCGAACTGAAATTGTACTATGCCCGCGCCGAGCGTAAAAAGCGGTTGCGGGCGTTGATGCTGGTAATGCCGCTGCTGTTATTTATTTGCGTTACTTTTCTTGCGCCAGTGGCGGAGATGCTCTTTCGCAGCGTCGATAATACGGTGGTTCATAATGCCCTGCGCGAGACGCGTCAAGCCTTGGCTGCGTGGGATGCCGACAGCGGCGAATTGCCGCCGCCTGCCGTTTATGCCGCACTTATCGCCGATGTCAAACGCGGCGCAAAAGATAAGGCGATTACCCGCATTGGCCAGCGGCTCAATTTCCAAATGTCGGGGGTATCCAGCGTTTTTCGCAAAACGGCGCGCGCAGCCCGCCGCTTGACAGATGATATCGACGACCCGCAAGCGGCGTTGATTAAAATACATAAACGCTGGGGCGACCTGGCATTGTGGCGGGGCATTAAGTTTTTTACTGACCAATATACGACAAACTATTATCGCGATGCCGCGGACTACACCTATGACCCGGTGCAAAATGCCTATGTTAAAAAGGCGGAAAATCGGCGCGTCTATCTGAACCTGTTTGGCCGCACCATCATTATGTCGGTGGTTATCACGCTGCTCACCCTCATGATGGGCTATCCGACCGCTTTTTTGCTGGCAACCTTGCCGGCCAACCGCGCCAATCTATTGCTGATTTTGGTTTTGCTGCCTTTTTGGACCTCGCTGCTGGTGCGCACCACTTCGTGGATTGTGCTACTATATCAAGAAGGCGTGATTAATGATTTATTGGTTTTTCTTCGGCTGATTGATGACAACAACCGCTTGGAATTAATTCATAATTCCACCGGCACCATTATTGCCATGACGCATATCTTGCTGCCCTTTATGATTTTGCCGCTGTATAGCGTTATGAAGACGATTAATCCGTCTTATATGCGGGCGGCGCGTTCCATGGGAGCGGGAGGATTTACCGCCTTTCGCCGTGTGTATTTTCCGCAAACCGTGCCCGGCATCGGCGCGGGCGCCATTTTGGTTTTCATTCTTGCCATTGGTTATTACATCACCCCCGAATTGGTGGGCGGTGCCGAAGGCACTTTTATTTCCAACCGCATCGCCTATCACATTCGCAGTTCCGGCAACTGGGGATTAGCGGCAGCCTTGGGTTTTATGCTGTTGCTGCTGGTGTTGGCAATGTATTGGTGCTATGACAAAATTGTCGGCATTGACAACATGAAATTAGGATAATCCATGGCATCATCGGTACATATTTATGGGTGGGAGAAATATTGGCATGTTGCCTTGCGCATCATTGTCGGCCTGGTGCTGTTTTATTTAATTTTTCCTATTTTTGTCATCATTCCGCTGTCTTTTAATGCGCTGCCGTATTTTGTGTTTACCAAAGAAATGCTGTCTTTTGATGCGGCGGGCTATTCCCTGCAATGGTATGATGATTTTTTTACTGACCTAAACTGGCAAGCCGCGGTCAAAAACAGCGCGATTATTTCAATCTGCGCCACAATTTTGGCGACTTTCCTCGGCACCTTGGCCGCGCTGGGCTTATCACGCTCATATTTGCCTTGGCGCCGCACCATTATGGCCATTTTAATCTCACCGATGATTGTGCCGCTGATTATCTCGGCGGCGGCCATGTTCTTTTTTTATTCCGACATCAGTTTGCAGGGAACCTATGCGGGCGTGATTTTAGCGCATACGGCATTGGCGACGCCGTTTGTGGTGATTACGGTGACGGCAACTTTGACCGGCTTTGACCATTCGCTGGTACGGGCGGCACACAGTCTGGGAGCAACGCCCACCACAACTTTTTTTCGCATCATCGTACCGATTATTTTGCCCGGCGTTATCTCCGGCGCATTGTTTGCTTTCATCACCTCTTTTGACGAAGTGGTGGTGATTTTATTTGTCGGCGCGTACGAGCAGCACACGATTCCCTGGCAGATGTTTTCGGGCATTCGCGAGCGCGTTAGCCCAACCATTTTGGCGGTGGCGACGCTACTTATTATCCTTTCCATCTTTTTGCTGCTGGTCATGGAGCTGTTGCGCCGCCGCACGGAACGACTGCGGGGTATTCGCTGAGTGCTTTCTTCTAACCATCTTATCCCACCCAATATGTTAGCGCCGGCACTGCCGCGCTGTCAATAAACACCGATTTTGTTGTTTTATTGTCCGCGCAGTTTGCCATGCCCTTTGGCGTAGGCTTCCACCAACGCCGGCAGTTTGCGGACGGTGTATATGGGATAATCGCCATCTGTTTGCCAGGGCATGACTTTAAGTTTAATAACACGCCGTCCGTTAGCGATGGTTTCCAGCAAGCGGCGGTCGTGCCATTCACAGCGGTCGCCGGGATGCGCGCGGCAAATATCTGGGCGGGCTTTATAAATGGAGCAACTGCGGGTTTTTTGGTTCAAGAAAACACACGTCGGCGTATTCAGTTTTTTATCGGGACGCTGCCGCATTTTGCGCACGCGATTATTTTCTTTTTCGGTGAATTTATCTCGTACGGCGGCCACGCTCAGACCAAAATAGCGCGCCAAACGGCGAATATCTTTTTTGGTGGTTTCTATTATCGGATAGCCGCAACAATAAGCGGGACAAGATTCACAATCATACAATTTTGCCATTTTTTCTCCTTGCACTTGATTTTTAAGGCGTTTTCGAGTATCATTACGGTATTCTCTTCTTTTGTGTTGCTCACATCACGCTTGCCGGTTGCGCAACAAATTTTCCATCATTTATAAATAACCAACAAACTTTTCGGAGTTTAGCATGAGCCAAGAAACAAACAATAACCCCATTGCCGAGGTCGGCATTGATTCTTTTGATGAACAAGTGTTGCAATCACCTACCCCGGTGTTAGTTGACTTTTGGGCGCCGTGGTGCGGGCCGTGCAAGGCGATTGCGCCGATTTTAGAAGGCATTGCCGCTTCTCATAATAATTTGCGCATAGTCAAAGTCAATGTTGATGATAACCGTGACTTGGCGGTTAAATACGGCGTGCAAGCCATTCCCACCTTGATGATATTTAAAGAAGGCGGGGAAACGGGACGCAAAATCGGCGGCGTTGATGCGACGGTCTTGCAGGCGTTTATCAAAGAATCCACCGCTTAGTTTTCTCACCTCTTTTTATTATCATGCCACACCCTACACAACATCCACCCCGCCCTCATAAGCGGCGGTTTCATCCCAACAAAAAAATCCCCGGCGAAATTGCCCATTTAGAGGCCGGCAATGTCGAAGATGCGGCGCGCGACAATGGAGACGCGCCCGCCGCCACTGCCGAGCTGGTTAGTCTGAGCGCCTTACGCGCCATGCACATTGGCGAGCTGGTGCAAATGGCAAAAGATGCCGGCGTGGAAAAAGCCATGCGACTGCGCAAGCAGGAGCTGCTTTTTGCCATGCTCAAAGCGCGCGCCAAAGAAGGCATCCGCATTCACGGCGAAGGAACCTTGGAGGTTTTACCCGATGGCTATGGCTTTTTGCGCTATGCGGATCAATCATATGTGGCGGGACCCGGCGACATTTATGTTGGCCCCAATCAAATCCGCCGCTATGGCATGAACACCGGAGACCTGGTCGCCGGTGCGGTGCGCACGCCGCGCGATAATGAAAGATATTTTGCGATTTCTCTTCCTGACCATATCAACGGCGTATCCGTTAATGAAGAAGCGGCGAGCAGAATTTTATTTGAGAATTTAACGCCTCTTTTTCCTAATGAACCGCTGTGCCTGGAACGCAATTTACGCGCAGAAGAAAATATCACCGGCCGCATCATCGACATTATCGCCCCCATCGGCAGGGGGCAGCGCGGGCTATTGGTAGCCTCGCCCAAAAGCGGCAAAACGGTTATGCTCCAACACATCGCCCACGCCATTGAAGAAAATTATCCCGATGTTTATCTGATGGTGCTGCTGATCGATGAACGCCCGGAAGAAGTGACGGAGATGAAGCGCTCGGTGCGCGGTGATGTGCTGTCGTCAACCTTTGATGAGACCGCGGCAAGGCATATACAAGTGGCCGAAATGGTCATTGAACGCGCCAAGCGATTGGTGGAAATGCGCAAAGATGTGGTGATTTTGCTGGATTCCATCACCCGTTTGGCGCGTGCCTATAACACCGTACAGCCAACCTCTGGGCGTGTGTTATCGGGCGGCGTGGACGCGCAGGCACTGCAACGCCCCAAGCGGTTTTTTGGGGCGGCGCGCAATCTGGAAGAAGGCGGCTCGCTAACCATTATCGCCACGGCCCTGGTGGAAACTGGCTCCAAAATGGATGAAGTGATTTATGAGGAATTTAAGGGAACGGGCAACATGGAGATTCATTTGGACCGCCGCATCGCCGAAAAGCGCATGTATCCGGCCATTCAAATCGGCCGCTCCGGCACGCGGCGCGAAGAATTGCTGCTGGCTCCCGACGTCCTAAAAAATGTGTGGGTGTTGCGCAAAGCGCTGGCAACCATGGATGATGACAAAGCCAGCGAATTCTTTTTGGATCGCATGAAGCAAACAAAAACAAACGAGGAATTTTTTAACTTAATGAAGCGCGCGACCTAAGCGGCGGCTCAGCGGCGGCAACACACGGTTTATTCCAAAATAGCGCGCCCGCCCAAAAGAATAAAATAATCGTTGGGCGGTGATAAATGCGGTTGCGGACGCGGCAGTTCATATTGTCCGTCAAGGTCAGCATTTTCATCATGATCCAGCCATTGGCACAAATAGGTTAAATTTTCGCCTATTTGATTGGCTGCCATCTTGCCGTCAACGGTAACAGTATTGCTCATTACGCCGCTGGCGGCATTGCCCAAACAAGCCACGCGAGACAACGGCGCCGGGCTATAAATCAACAAGGCGGGGATATTATCAATGCGCGCGCCTTCGCCGCCGGTCATTTTTGTGCCGGCGGGAATAACAACGGTTTGATGGTTAAACTCAAACCCGGAGGGCAGGCGCATAACAGCAAGTGTTTGGGCGGCATTCATAATAAACAAATCCGCCGGGCGCGCCAGCGCTAAACTAGCCATGGCAACGCCGTTGTTAATCTCCACCGGCACACCATCAAAGTGCGCGGTGAATGAATGCGTCAGCGTAAACGCACTCGGCAAGGCGATGGCGGCGCCTGGGGCGATGGATAGGGTGATGCCATTTTGTCCGCACCGAGACGGCTCACCACCATAATGGCAATTTTCGGCAACCGCATAATGAATAGGATTATCCGCGATAAATGTTTGCAATTCCCGCGGCAGATCGCGCGCATCAAAACAGGGCGGCCAAGGGTGAAGACTTTCGCGTTCGCTTGCCGACGAGGCTGTTCGCCATGGATACAAAACCGCTGGGGCAAAAACAGTATGAGATGTGCGGACAATATCGGAATGCACCAAAACAACAAAATGGCGTTTGTTATATGATGACAAAACGGGTTTATAATCGCTGGTAAGAGTGGCAATGGTGCCGTCAGCATAATGTATGACAGCATGGGCAAATGGCATTAGATCTTCATAATCCTCTTCTAATGTAATTTGCTGCCCCCGTGAAAATATTAAACTGTCTCCTGCCGCAAGCGTGATTGTTGATGCGGCAGATGTTAGAAGAATTTTTCCCAAAAACCCTGTTTTTGTGGGTGCTTTTATAACAAACCCGCGGCCATCATCACCGGCCGTCGTAACTGTTTTATAATGCTCCGGAAACCACCCTGAAAGCAAGCCACCCGGATTAATCGGCGCTTGCGGTGGAATAATAATTTGCCCATTAACAGTGACCGTAACGCCCGCATTAATTTGATAGCCGCCGCCGATAGTTTGCAAAACTGCCGTAGGCGCAACAACCTCCACCACTGCCGCCGATACCGTTGCCCAAGTAGCGATGGTTAGGCTGGTCCCGCCGACCGCACGAGGAGCGGCCATTAAAAAACTGCCGCCGCTAATGGTCAAAGTGGCCATTTCACCAGCCGCAAGGGATGCGGTAATTTGCAGATCCGCCGGCGGTAGAAGTGCCAAAGAAGTAACGCTGAGCGATATGGCGGTTATGCCGCTGTCGGCAACGGCGCAATGACGAAAGTGAGTCGTCACATTCACGGTTATGTTGGCGGCCGGCGCCGGGTAAAAACCAAAAACATTTTTCCAATTATTGACGGCATCGCGCAAACGCGCCAGCGGCCGTTGGTCAAGCGGTGCATTTTGCCATTCCCCGATACCCGCCATCCGCTTGAAACGACGCATAAAATCACCGTCCTCACGGAGCAATTCATCAAAACTAAGATATGCAACCGTGTCATCAAAATCTTCGTCCGGCGGCGCTTGCACAAATACGCCATCTTCATCGGCATTACTTTCCCCGGCAATTTCCTCAAAGTATAAAGTGCTGTCCACCAGCGGATCGTCGTGCTGCATACTTATGGTCACAATGGTGTCCTCTGGCAATCGTCCGCCTTTATGTTTGCCCGGCGACAAAATAACCGCCGCCACTTGCCTGCTTACGGTCACGGTTGCTATATTATTAACGGCAATCATTTGCAGCCAGTCATCATCGTTAGCCGCCAAATGATGAAAATTTAACGGCGCCGAATTTTTTGCCGGTACTAATTTACGCGAAACCGCATACCATAAACGGTTGCCATTGGCATCTTGAAAATCCCGTCCAAGTCCGTCCCCGCTAATGGTCGTACTTGACCTAAAATTAACACGCCACGGCAAACGCCCAAAACGACTGCCCACGCCCAAGATGCCCTTTACCTTATTGCTTCCCACGTCACCACAAGTTGGGTCTTGAGAGCCGTCCAAAATATTATCACTATCTTCACCACCCAAATTATCCGGACAAGGCAGCATTAGCAAGCGCGGAAAAATTATCCGATTACTATGGATATTAAGCGGTTGTCCGGCCCGCAGTAGCATGTAATTGATAAGAGATTCTCGCGCTTGCAACACGCTTTGCTCCTGCTGCTTTTTTATCAGAAATATATTAAGAAGTTTGTCGGACAGTAGCGCGCCAGTCAGCACCCCGCCAATAATAATGACAATAAAAATAAAAAGGGCGGCACCGCGCTGGCGGCGGTAAAAATTATGCCGATATGTCGCTAAACCGGCCATTGATGGCGGCGGCGGCGGCC
>JBPCWX010000049.1:0-6296 GCA_051009095.1 Gammaproteobacteria bacterium
TCGCAAGAAAATAAAAGGCGGCGCCAAAACTTGCCACCACCAGCAAAGAAGGCGCTATTTTGGTAAATCCATCGGATGCTTTGAGGGCCGAGGTTCCCACCACTTCTGACACTACCGCCAAAATCAATAAAAACCATGGCTGCATTTTTTACTCCTTTGTGGGTGAAGAAAATGATTAATTTTGCTTGGGGCAAAATATCTGTTCGCTATTGACCAGGATTAAAACAAAAAAATGGATGGTTTGCACCTTGCCTGGAGATTCTTCTCTTAGTTTATATTCCATGATAAGAGCGGTGGATAATTATCCCAGCATATTGCTTGCTAACTGGTGCATGACGCGCCCCGGCAGAAAAGTGAACGCGCCAGTCAACACCAAAGCCAGCCAAAACAGCGATGTCATAGCCCGTTTATGGCGGCGAATATTACCGCGCCGTGCCGCTTGCACCGCAAACCAGAGCGATACTAACACCAAAAATGAAAGCAAGTGGATATGGCTAAAAGGACCAAGCACTCTTATTTCATAAATAAATAATCCCGACAAGGCGACAAATAACATTAACATCACCCACAAATAACCCAGCCAACGATGCAGGGAGGTGCCTTTTGCCAACCATAGTTGTATGGCACCGAGTATTGCCGCTACGATGGCGACAATGGCATGATAAGGAATCGGCGGTTTTGCGGACAGCAAAGGCTCAAAGGACATGATAAACAGTGCAATTTAGATGACAAAAAAACAATCTTAGCATATTTTTATGCTTACAAAATATGCTAAGTGTGCCATGTCAGGGCGCGGCGATGGCAAGGTAAGGTGCTCCATCGCCGCATCATTTCAGGGCACAGTTTAACGCAGATGATGGACTTCTCCCAGGCCATATACGGGGGTGTCTAAATTTTCCATGCGCGCTTTAATTTGCAAAGATAAAAATTGCGAATAGTGGCGGGATTGGTGCAAATTGCCGCCATGAAACCATAATGCGGATTGCTGAGTGGGCTTCCACATATTGCGGAGTTCGCCTTCCCATGGTCCCGGGTCTTTTTTGGTGTCGGAGCCCAAACCCCAGCATTTGCCGACTTTGTCAGCGATTTCCGAGGAGATAAGTTTGGCCGCCCAGCCATTCATGGAGCCATAACCGGTGGCCAAAACAATTAAATCGGCGGGCAGGGTTTCACCATTGCTCAAGGTCAGCGAGTCTTCGCCAATTTCGGCGATAGTCACGCCGCTTTTCAGTTTGATTTTGCCGTCTATGATAAGCTGAGAGGCGCCCACATCAATATAATAACCAGAGCCGCGCCGCAAATATTTCATAAACAAGCCGGAGCCGTCATCACCAAAATCCAACATAAAACCAGCCTTTTTTAATCCTTCATACAAGGCGGCATCTTGTTCCGCCATTTGTTGATAAACGGGAATGTGAAAAGTGTGCATGATTTTGTAGGGCACGGAGGCAAAAATCAGATCCGCGGTGTTGGTGGTAATGCCGTTTTTGACCGCCTGTTCGGAATACAAACCGCCCAATGCCAAATTCATCAGCGTTTCGGAATGCGCAATGTGCGTGGAAGACCGCTGCACCATGGTTATATCGGCGCCATGTTCCCATAAATCGGCGCAAATATCGTGGGCGGAATTGTTGGAGCCCAGCACCACGCATTTTTTGTCGCGATATTCTTCACCGCCGATATGTTTGCTGGAATGGCACAGCACACCCTTGAATTTGTCGGCGCCGGGAAGGTCGGGGATATTAGGCACGCCAGACATGCCAGTCGCCAGCACCAGTTGTTTGGGGCGCAAAATAATGGTGTCGCCGCCGCGTTTGACGGTGACTTCCCATTCTTCGGCACGCTCATCATATGAAGCGCTCAGGCATTCGGTGGATGACCAATAATTTAATTCCATAATTTTGGTGTAGCTTTCGAGCCAGTCGCCAATTTTATCCTTGGGTGAGAATATCGGCCAGTGGTCGGGAAAGGGCAAATATGGCATATGGTCGTACCACACCGGGTCATGCAGGCATAAAGAGCGGTAGCGGTTGCGCCACGAATCGCCGGGATGGGCATTTTTTTCAATAATAATGGTTGGCACTTCTAACCGTCGCAGGCGGGCGGCAAGCCCGATACCGCCTTGGCCACCGCCGATAATGACACAATAGGGCTGTCGGCTATATCCCAGCTCCGTCTCTTCCTGCTGCCGCCGTTCCCGCCAATTTTTACGGTTGGCAAAAACGCCATGTTCAACCCCCGACTCGCGGGTATCATGCGCGCCGTTTTTTTCTTCGAAACCTTTCAGTTCTTTCATGGTGGTGAGCAAGGTCCAGCATTTGCCGTTTTTGAGGCGGATATGCCCAAAGCCGCGCGCCACCTTAGTGGTAAAAGTGAGCCAGCTTTCGACAATGCCATCATTGGCAGTGACCTCACCATGGCTACACCATTCGGCGGGTTTTGCCGCCGGCATCACCGCGGCCAAGGCCTGACGGATGTTGTCTTTGCCTTCCACGGTTTTAATGTTCCACGTAAAAGACACCAAATCGCGCCAATAACTGTCATCATCAAACAAGGCGGCGGCAGCGTCATAATCGCCTTGGGTCAAGGCGGCGTTAAATTGCTCCAGCCATTGGGAAATTTGCTGCTGTGGGTTGTGGTCATTCATAATTATCTCCTCTGCAAGGGTGGGTAAAATGTGTTTTTATTCTACCATGATGTGGCGTTTTGTCAACTTCTTCTTGCCGATTTAAGAATGAATTGAGCGATAGTTAATGCTATTATTCGCCTTTGGGCACACCACATTACAAAAGGAGAAAAGCATGAAAATTTATTATCAAAAAGATGCCAATGTTAAACTGCTTGCCAAGAAAAAAATTGCCGTCATTGGCTATGGCTCGCAGGGTCATGCGCATGCCAATAATCTTAAAGACAGCGGTGCCAACGTGGTGGTCGGACTGCGTAAAGATGGCGCCTCTTGGAAAAAAGCGAAAAAAGCCGGACTCAAAGTCGCCGATATTGCCACCGCCGCCGCCCAAAGCGATATTATTATGCTTCTGATGCCTGATGAAATTCAGGGCGATCTTTATCGGCAGCATATTCAAGACACCGCTAAAAAAGGCGCCGCCCTCGCTTTTGCCCACGGTTTTAACATTCATTACAATCAAATTGAGCCGCGCGCTGATTTGGATGTGATGATGATTGCTCCCAAAGGGCCGGGGCATTTGGTGCGTTCCACCTATGTCGCCGGCGGTGGCGTGCCTTGTCTGATTGCCGTGGCACAGGACAAAAGCCGACAAGCGCGTGATTTGGCCTTGGCATATGCCGCTTCCATTGTCGGCGGGCGCGCGGGGGTTATTGAAACCACCTTTCGCGATGAAACGGAAACTGATTTGTTTGGCGAGCAGGAGGTTTTATGCGGCGGTTTGGTGTCGCTGCTGGAAGCGGGGTTTGATACGCTTACCGAAGCCGGCTATGCTCCCGAAATGGCATATTTTGAATGTCTGCATGAACTCAAACTGATTGTTGATTTACTCTATGAAGGCGGCATCGCCAATATGCAGTATTCCATCTCTAACACGGCAGAATATGGTGCGCTGAGTCGCGGCCCTCGCATTGTCAATGAGCAGGCGCGTGCGGAGATGAAAAAAATCCTGACCGAAATCCAAAACGGCGAATTTGCGCGTGAGTTTATTACCGAATGCCGCGCTAACAGCGCCATGCTCAAGGCCAAGCGGCGACAAACGGCAAACCACTCAGTGGAGCAGGTTGGGGCGCGGTTGCGTGCCATGATGCCTTGGATAGGAAAAAATCGCCTTGTGGATCGCGATAAAAACTGAGGTTTTATGATGACCATCGCCCCTGAAGGGCGTTTAATTGTTGGCGGGATAACGGCGGTATCGGCGTTAGCGACGATATTGGGCGGTTGGGCTTCTTTGCCTTTGTGGTTCGTTGCGATTTTTGCCGCGCAATTTTTTCGCGAGCCGACACGCCATATCACCGCTAACGATGATGACATTCTTGCTCCCGCCGATGGCCGGGTGGTGTTTGTGGGACCGGCACCGTCTCCTTTTGACGGCGCGATGATGCTTAAAATCAGCGTTTTTATGAATGTGTTTAATGTCCATGCGAATCGGGTGCCGACAGCGGGCAAAGTGCTGCGCTCAGAGCATATTCAGGGTGCTTTTTTTAACGCCACTTTAGATAAATCATCAGAAAAAAATGAGCGGCATTTGCTGGAAATTGATGGCCCGTGCGGGCGTGTGGTGTGCGTGCAAGTGGCGGGTTTGCTGGCTCGGCGGGTGTTATGCTATGCCAAGGAAGGCGACCATTTGCGGGTGGGTGAGCGCTATGGCTTCATTCGCTTTGGCTCCCGCGCCGATTTATATTTACCGATCGGCATTTCGCCGCTGGTTGCACTGGGTGACCGGGTTGTCGCTGGCATTACGCGGCTGGCGGTGCCGGCGGCATGAGTCGCCTTGGCAAACCGCGTCATGCGGTATATTTATTGCCCAATGCTTTTACCACAGCGGCTTTATTTGCCGGTTTTTTTGCCATTTTACAAGCGATTGCCGGGCAGTGGGAGGCGGCGGCATGGGCAATTTTGGCGGCGGCAGTATTAGATGCCTGCGATGGGCGGGTGGCTCGCTGGACAAATACCCAAAGTTCTTTTGGTGCGGAATATGATTCGCTGGCTGATGTGATTAGTTTCGGCGTGGCGCCGGCATTATTAATGTATGAATGGAAGTTGGAGATTTTGGGCAAGTTTGGCTTAGTGGCGGCGTTTTGTTATTGTGCGACGACCGCGTTGCGCTTAGCGCGGTTTAACATTCAGGTGGGCGATGCGGATCGGCGTTTTTTTATCGGGTTTCCGTCTCCGGCGGCAGCATTGTTAGCGGCGGCGTTTGTGGCGACTGCTAACACTGTCATGGAGGCGGAATTATTCACGGCTTGGCTAACGGCGGTGGTGGCTATTATGTTGGCTCTAACGATGATTAGCGGTGTGCTGTATTACAGTTTTAAGGACTTTAATCTTAAAAAACGGGTGCCGTTTCGCTATCTGGCTTTGTTTTTACTTGTGGTCGCTTTGGTTTATCAGTTTGCGGATAATTTTATGGCATTATTATTAACGATTCTGGTGTTATATTTTTTGTCGGGCTACGCATATGCGATATGGAAATTTTTTACCCGCCGCCGTACCGTGCCGGTGGAATGATAAGCGCGGCGTCGACGATGTCGGCAAACGTCCTGCGGTTTAGAAAATTCCATTTATCGCACTATTATTTTAATCTCAGCAAACGGTTAAATTGGGCAGATATTTGATGACTTATATTTTTTATAAATTATCATAAAAAAGTTTATTATTTAACTATAAAAACGATACTTTTATTCACAAATAAAACCTGCTGTGTTTATCAATCAATACTTGGAACAGCCCAAAGTGTTATATATTTTCCCTGCGGCAATTATAATCTGGTCATGGCTTATTGTGCGGTGATTGTTGCTGCGGGCAGAAGTGCCCGTATCGGTGGCGGCACGCCCAAGCAGTTTACTTCATTGTGCGGGCGGGGCGTTGTGTGGCACGCGGTGCAGCCTTTTTTGCAAAACCGTCATATTAAAACCGTCCGCGTGATTGTTGCGGCAGAGGATAAAGATATTGCCGCCCAATTTTTTGCGGATAATGCGGCGGTGGACATTTTGCCGGTTGGCGGGAAGACACGGGCGCAATCGGTTCGCAATGGCATCCATGGATTGGCTGATGATGATTGGGCGGTGGTGCATGATGCGGCTCGTCCTTGTTTGACGGATGCCGCCTTGACGCGTCTGCTGCAAAAAGCGGGGAGTGATGATATTGGCGGGTTGCTGGCACTGCCGCTGGCGGATTGTCTTAAAAATGGCGGCAATGGGCGGGTGCGACAAACCCTGCAACGCACCGATAAATGGCTGGCGCAAACGCCGCAAATGTTTCGTGTTGGTTTATTGCGCGCGTCTTTGGCTGATGAAGACAGCGATGAATCGCAAGCCGTGGAACGCGCCGGGCATTTGCCTCTGCTGGTGGCGGGTGAGACGACTAATATTAAAATTACCGGCCCCGATGATTTTGCGCTGGCGACGGCGATATTGACAGTGCGGCAAAGCAAACCATGATGCGAATCGGCTGCGGCTTTGATGTTCATGCTTTTGCCGACCAGCGGCGGTTGATATTGGGCGGGGTGGAAGTGCCTCATGCGCGCGGGTTAATCGGTCATTCGGATGCTGATGTGCTCACTCATGCTATTTGCGATGCCCTATTAGGTGCGGTGGGATTGGGCGATATT
>JBPCWX010000050.1:0-3943 GCA_051009095.1 Gammaproteobacteria bacterium
ATTAACATGACATAAAATTGCATCTCCCAAGTTTGCCTCTTTATATGATCGATTCTTCAGAACCGCACCCAAAGTTTTATTTTCTTCTTTGCATGCTTCTGTGGGTGAAACATCAGATTCTAAATCTAAATACAACCTCTCACCAGATACATCTAAAGTCCGAAACCCTTTCGTATAATCAGAAAAATAAAGAAAACTGCAAGCCCCAACTGCAACAATTAAAAATATGCTTGGTATAACTACATTAGCCAATTTGCTGGCATATTTTCCATTTTCTTGCACTGTGTCAATTTTTTCCACATTGGGGAAAAAATACAAAATCAAAAAACTATCAAAAATAATCACAATTACATGAAACAAAGTAATCGAATCACTTTGGAAAGCAAGAAATCTTCCTAAAATAAAGCACAAAATAGAAATAGGCAGCACCATTAATACAACATAACCAAAAATACCCTTTAAGAAGAGCGTTCTAAAAATTGAGGAATGCCCTTTATCCGCACTCTGTATCAAAAGCACATCAGGAAGCAACCCAAGCATTATGTTATTCGAATGGACATTAACGCGGTAGGCCTTTAATTTTTTGACCAGCACCGACATATGCGTTAAAAGATTCAGATGTAGCAAAAGAAAAATGCACGGTACCACAATGAAGAAATAAGAAGTTTTAAACTTCACATTCAAAACCGGTGCGGTCAAGTCAGCATCCAAAAACAAATCCCTATCCGTCACCGACAAAATAATGGCGCCAGCGTATCCCGCAAAAATCAAATACGCAATAAAAACCGCGCGAAAAATTGCGGCACTGCCACTCACCGATGCGAGCAATTCCTTGGTTTTAGGGTCGTCAAACTTCACTGTCATAATCTTGCCGCCAATTTATCACACCAACCCCGCAAACGGCAGCACTTCCACCATCTCCCCCGCCGCTATCGCCCCCGCATCTTCGGGCAGCACAATAAAACAATTCGCCCGTGTCATTGATGACAAAATGCCAGAGCCCTGGTCGCCCGTCACCCGCACCCGCCAACCCTTGCCGTCCGGTGATAATTGCCCCCGCTGAAATTCCATCCGCCCCGGTGATTTTTTTAGCGGCGTCTCGGCAACCGCCGCAATCATCGGTAGCGGCGATAACCTGACACGCCCCGCACGCTTCCACAATGCCTCACGCACAAATATGTAAAAACACACCATAACCGACACCGGATTGCCGGGCAAGCCAAAAAAATCCGCCCCGCTAATTTTGCCGTACGCCAGCGGCCGCCCCGGACGCATCGCCACCTTCCAAAATAACACCTCGCCGCGCTCCGCCAAAACCGCCCGAATAAAATCCGCCTCCCCCACCGAGGCACCGCCGCTGGTAATAATCACATCCGCATTTTGCGCCGCCTCATCCATCGCCGCCGCCAACGCCTCTCGCCGGTCGGGCACCACCCCCAAATCCAACGCTTCAACACCCAACCCCCGCAATAATGCGTCCAAGGTGTGACGATTGGAATCGTAAATCTCGCCGGGCAATAAAACATCGCCCAATGACTTGAGTTCATCACCGGTGGAAAAAAATGCCGCCCGCAACCGCCGCCGCACCGCAACATCCACCACGCCCAAGGATGACAGCAGCCCCACTTCCGCCGCCTGACAATAGGCGCCCGCCGCCAGCGCAATTTCACCCTGCCGCAAGTCCTCTCCCGCCAAACGCAAATGCGCCCCCGCCCGCCGCACCGCCGGGGCCATGATAATAATGCCGTCTCCCGCAGTTTCCGTCTCTTCCTGTGGGATGACAATGTCTGCACCCGCGGGAATGCGCGCTCCGGTCATCACCTTAACGCACTCGCCAACACCAACGCCAACCTCGGACGGACGGCCGGCAAATGATTCCCCAACCAATTTTAGCGATGATGATTCCGCCGCCACCAAATCGGCAAAGCGGCAGGCAAAACCGTCCATTGCCGAATTGTCATGGCCGGGCACATTAAACGGCACAACAACATCGCGCGATAAAATTCTGCCCAAGGCATCACGCAAAGGCACCCGCACGTCGCCGTCAATCGGCGCTATTTGCGACAGAATAAAATTGCGCGCCTCTTCCACCGAAGCCCATTGTGTTTTGTTCATGCTTTTATTATGCCAAAAAATAACACAGCTTAGGAGCGATGGCGGTTCGTTTCTTCTATGGCGGCCAGCCGATTTTCGATTCGCGCCAAAGATTCCATCCATTCGCGGTGTTCGTTTTGGTGAGCGTCTGCCAAGGTGCGGTCATGCTCTTCCTGCATGACATTAATAACCACGCCGATCATCATGTTTAAGAAAATAAAAGCCGACAGAAAAATAAAACTCAGATAATAAATCCAGCTCAGCGGATAATGCACCATCGTCTCATACATCACATCCGTCCAATCTTCAAAAGTCGCCACGCGAAACAACGTCAGCATGGCACGCCCCACATTGCCCCACAAAGAATCGTTAATAGAGGCAAAAAACAAACTGCCCGCCGCGCCATAAATATAAAAAATAACAAACATCATCAACGCCACATATCCCATGCGCGGCATCGCCAGCAGCAGGGAATTGACCAAATGGCGCAGCTGGGGGACAAAATAAATCAGCCGCATCACCCGAAACAGCCGCAACATGCGCGCTAATAACGCATATTGGCTTTCATCCACGGGAATGAGACTTGCGGTGACGATGAGAAAATCAAACACATTCCAGCCGCGCGAAAAAAAGGCGCGAAAACTGCCGCTGGCTAAAAAGCGCACGCTAATCTCGGCCAAAAAATACAGCGTCACCAACCAGTCCAAAGCCACAAATATACTGTCCACCAACAGCGGCAGG
The DNA here is from genome assembly GCA_051009095.1 of Gammaproteobacteria bacterium. GTDB lineage: Bacteria > Pseudomonadota > Gammaproteobacteria > Tethybacterales > Persebacteraceae > Doriopsillibacter. The sequence goes on from JBPCWX010000050.1 coordinate 2,836, forward strand.
GCATAACTTTTTGCCCCGACGCTCAGCGACGACAGCACAATAACGCTAATCGTAAACCATTCAAACAATTTGTTGGCACGCAATTTGCGCATATACGCGCGCCAGCGATTCACTGCTCTGCTCGCCATCTAAGCATCTCCGGTGGGTTAGTAAAAAAGCAGCGCTGCCACATGCTACACCAATGACGGTGGCGGTTTGTCATCATCAAAATCATCCATCGGCGTGGGAACTCCGGGACTGATGCGAAACCAGCTGCTTATCTTGGTAAATCGTTCAGCAACACTGGCGGCAAAATAGAGCAGTGCTGGCAGCCCCGTGAGCAAGCCGATAACCGCCCAAAGCCCGCCATTACTGGCCAATTTTACGGCGGCATAAAAAACCAGCAGCGCGGCAATTTCACGCATCATTGCGACTTTGCGATGTTGGCTTCGGTGCGCAGCCAATGGCGTAGCAGTTTAATTTTGGGGATATTCCAAGCACTCTTAAGACTGCACACATAGCAGCCCGATTTTGCCTTAATACGGTGCCCCAAAGGATCCAGCAAAACCCCGCGCCGCAGTTCATCTTCCGCCAAAGATGCCCGCGTCAAGGCCACCCCATAGCCGGCAATGGCGGCCTGCAAAGTTAGCTCGCTTTGCGTAAAAAAATGTCCCCGTCCAAGATCCACCGACACCTCTGGTGCGACCTGCCGCAGCCATGACCCCCAATCAAAGTTGCGGTTGCTCGCGATCTCGGTTTCATCATGTAGCAAAGTATGGCGGCATAAATCGGCCGGCATCCGCAATGGCGTTTGGGCGCTTTTAAGATATGCCGGGCTGCACACGGCAAACAATTCTTCGCGCCACAGCAGTTCCCATCGCAATGACGGCGATTGCGGCGCGGCGGGCAGGTTCACCACAGCAATTTCGGCGTTTTCGCGCTCAATGTCGATGGTGTGATTGACCGAGCGGATAATTAATTCTGTGGTGGGATGTTGCCGCCAAAAGCCGCCCAATCGAGGCAGCAGCCATTTGGCGGCAAAAGATGACAGCACCCCAAGGACAATGCGCTGAGCGATATTGCCGGAGATAATGCTGTTGAGTGATTGTTCAATCGCATCCAGCGATTG
>JBPCWX010000051.1:0-4138 GCA_051009095.1 Gammaproteobacteria bacterium
TATAACCATGAAAGACCTCATTATGCCCTACACCTCAAAACACCATATGATAAAATCTGCAATAATCCCCTCATTCACTCGAGTGCAGTATGTATTGAACCTGTACAGCGTCTGCCGCCCACGCAAAGCATGATGTAAAATCTCACCGTCAAATGCCGCCGATAACGGCTCTGGTCCCAGCCGCTGCAAACAGGGATGATTGTCCGCCGTTTCCGCCAACCACATCATGCCACCAAAACGGCGCGGGTCGCGATAAATTAAAAAACCATCGCCAATTTTTAAGCCAATGTGTTCATGTTGCGCCGCCGGCGCCCGCGGCGCAAAATATAAAACGCCAGTCATACCCAAATGCGCCAAGATCGCCCCTCGCTCCAAGTCAATAATCAGCCACTTGCCGCGCCGCCGTGTTTGTAAAATTTTGCGCCCGCGAATTTGACGGCGAAAATGAAGAGATGGCGATAAACGCAAACGCCGCTCGCGCACAATAACATCATCAATTATGCCGCCTTCAATCGCCGGCGCAATGCCACGCCGCACGATCTCCACTTCGGGCAACTCAGGCACGGTCAATCATAGTTAGCGATAACAGCAGCAAAAATTACCCGCCCAAATGCAGCCATCACCTTCGCCCGCCACCGCGCACGCCCAAAGTAAATCTGGAATGCCCCGCCAAATCGCGCGCGCAGCGGGTGCCGCAAAATCCCGCCTCGGCAAATAAATCCCGCACCGCCGCCGCTTGATTGGCGCCGTGTTCCACCAATAACACCCCGCCCGCAGTCAAATGACGCGGCGCACCACCAATCACCGCACGCAAACTGCGCAAACCGTCCGCACCGCCGTCCAACGCCAACAACGGCTCATAGCGCAAAGATTCCATGGCGGTATCATTGGCCGCTACATAGGGCGGGTTGGATACAATCAAATCAAAAGTTTCGCTGCTCATTTGCGAAAACCAGTCGCCGCAATGAAAATTGGCGTTTGCCACTCCCAAATGACGCGCGTTTTTTTGCGCTAAATCCAAGGTTTGTTCGCTGGCATCCGATAATAATATATGGCTTTTTTCTTTGGCGCGAGCGATGGTCAGCCCAATCGCGCCGCACCCGGTTCCTAAATCTAAGACCCGCCCAATGTTTTGCGGCAGGTGCAATAATGCCGCTTCGGTCATTTCTTCCGTCTCTGGACGCGGCACCAAAGCCGCCGGCGTAGTCAAAAAATCCAATCCCATAAATTCGCAGTTGCCCACAATATACGCCACCGGCTCACCCGCCAAACGCCGCTGCATTAACTGTTCAAAATCAGCAGCCACTTGCTCGACAACACAATCCGTTGCGCGGGTCAATAATTTTGCCTCGTCAAGATTCAAGATACGGCGCAACAAGGCGCGCGCCTCAATACGCCCAACCTCGTCGCCGACCGCCACCGCCAAACGCCGCGCACCGTCCGCCACCAAAGCGCCGATGGTGGGCTCAGTCATCAGCACCCTCATCTGCCGCCAAAGCGTCCAAAATATCGTCCAAGTCGCCTTCCATAATCGCCGTCAGTTTTCGCAGGGTAAGGCCAATGCGATGGTCAGTCATGCGTCCTTGGGGAAAATTGTACGTGCGAATGCGGTCGGAACGGTCGCCGCTGCCCACCAAAATTTTGCGTTGCGATGCTTCTTTTTGCTGTCGCTCCCGCTGTTTTTGGGCGGCAATGCGCGCCCGCAAAACCGACATGGCGCGCTCGCGGTTTTTGTGCTGTGACCGATCGTCCTGACACTCCACCACTGTGCCAGTGGGCAAATGTGTAATGCGCACCGCCGAATCGGTGGTGTTGACATGCTGCCCGCCAGCCCCGGAAGAACGAAAAGTTTCAACGCGCAAGTCGTCCGCAACAATGTTGATATTATCTTCCGGCAGTGCTTCGGCCATGACTGCGACGGTAACCACCGAGGTATGAATGCGCCCTTGTGATTCAGTTTCGGGGACGCGCTGGACACGGTGTGCCCCCGATTCGCGGCGCAGCCGCCCAAAAGCTCCATTCCCCACAATGCGGCTGATGATTTCTTTGCTACCGCCCACTTCGCCGGCCGCTTGTGAGATAACGTCCATTTTCCAGCCGCGCGCTTCAGCATAGCGGCAATACATGCGAAAAAGCGCGCTGGCAAATAAGCACGATTCATTACCGCCCACTGCCGCCCGAATTTCCAAAAAACAATTTCGCTCATCTTCAGCGGCGGCGGGGGCCGACCAGCGGCGAAGTTTTTCTTCCAGAGCATGGCATTCTGCGGCGGCGGTATCGCACTCTTCCTGCGCCATCTCCGCCAGTTCGGGGTCATTGTGCATTTCTTTCATGTCGGCTATTTTTTGTTGCGCCGCACACCATTGGCGATAGGTTTCCACCGGCGTCAATAGCCGCCCATATTCCAAAGACAACTCTTGCCAAGCCTCCGCCGACAGTGACTGGGTCATCTCTTTTTCAATATCGCACAAACGCTGTTCATCGCTTGCTAACCTTTTTTGCAGCCGAGAAGCCAGCATTATTTTTTTTTGCCGCTGGTCGGCGGAAGTTGTCCGCGGCTAAGCAGCAGCGTGGGATGGTGCAAAATTTTGCCGGTTAATCGGTGCGAAAAATCTTCCATGACTTGTTGCGGGTCTTCGCCGCGGCGCAAGCGGGCGACCGCGGCATTCATTTCTTCCTGTCGCGCGGTGTCGGCATCATCGCGCAGAGTTCGCACCGAATGGGCATGTTCCCGCCGCACCAGCCAAGCGCAAAAATCATCGGTATGGCGGTCGATAATGCTTGCCGCCCACTGTGCCGCTTCTTTGCGGGCAATTTGCGATTGGGCGGCTTGTTCGCCCAACATATCCAAAGTGTAGACAAATACATCATCAAGACACGAGATTTCTGGTTCCAAATCATGCGGCACGCCCAAGTCGGCAAAAACAATGGGACGGTGGCGACGATGGGCAAGCGCCCGCTCCACGGCACCTTTACCGATAATCGGCACTTGGCTTGCGGTGGCGGCGATGACAACATCAAAATCGCCGAGAATATCGGGGATGCGGGCAATGGAGACGCCCTGACCGCCCACGCTGCCGGCGAGTTGGGCGGCTTTTTGGGTGTCGCGGCTGGCGACGCAAACCCGCGCCCCGCGGTCGGCAAAAAGAGGAACGCCAGCACATGCCATATCGCCGGCGCCTACAAATAATACGGCGGTTTCGCACAGGCTGGGAAAAACACCAGCAGCGGCACGCGCGATGAGGCCGCAATAGGAAAGAGAATGCCGTCCAATATCGGTTTCGCGGCGTACGGCTTTGGCGGCGGCGAGCGACTTTTCTAACAAACGGTTGATGACGACACCAGAGGCGCCGTGGTGACGGGCAAGATCGGCGGCGCGTTTAATTTGCGCGGCAATTTCAGTTTCGCCGATAATTTGCGATTCCAAACCACTGGCGACAGAAAAAACATGGCGGACAGCATCGCGGGCGCGCAGTTGAAAAAGATTAGCTTGCAGGGCATCACCGGCGAGCAGCTGCGCGACTTCTTGGGGTTTGTCGGTGAGGCAATAAATTTCGGTGCGGTTGCAGGTGGACAGGAGTGCGGCTTCTTGGGCGCATTGTTTATCGCGCAGTTTGCGCAACCATGCGGCGGCGGCACTGGCGGAGACGCTGATCGCTTCGCGCACAGCACTGTTGGCCATTTGGTGGTTGGCACCGATGGAAAATAATTGTGGCATGGCACTCATGTTTTTATTGTGGTTAATTTTATCGCATTCCGGCGCGCAATGACGGGAGGAGTTTATATGATTTGAGCAAAAGCCTACTGAGGGAGGGGGACAAGCAATATATTATACAAAACAATGCCGCCATATGCAGCAAAGGGGATAACAGCAATGGAGCATAAGCAACCCGGGAAATAATGTGGTAAGTCCCCTTTCATGCTTTTAATCATCAGAAAATCCGGCGCCTTGACAATCTCTTATTGTTGGGGGATCCGCACAATAGTTTCACCACACCGCCGCAAACATTGTACAATTAACCATATGGCCTTAGCGATTCTTCACAGCAGAGCGTTGACCGGCGTTTATGCCGCCGAAGTGACGGTGGAAGTTCACCTTTCGGGCGGCTTGCCGCAGTTCAACATTGTCGGACTGCCC